>CAZHLZ010000045.1:0-14779 GCA_964532475.1 uncultured Chitinophaga sp. | reverse complement strand
TCCGTTATTTACAAATCCTTTGGTATAGTCAAATCTAAATCCATCCAAATGATATTCATCTAACCAAAATTGATTTACTCTATCAATGTAATCTTTTGTGGCTTGAGCTTCATGGTTCATATCAAACCCCCAACAATATGGTTCGTGAGGACAAATTGCATTAAACCAAGGATTATTTGATGCCACACGATTGTTAGCAGCATCCCAATACATGTTAACCATTGGGTTTTGTCCAAAAGTATGATTTAAGGCAATATCTAAAATTACTGCGATACCTCGTGCATGACAAGCATCAACGAACATCTTAAAATGTTCAGGCGTTCCATAATATTTGTCTAAAGCCATGTGAAAAGACGGATTGTAACCCCAACTTTCGTTGTTTTCAAATTCGCCCACTGGCATTAACTCAATTGCATTTATACCTAATCGTTCTAAATAATCCAAAGTATCAATCATTGTTAAATAATTATGTCTTGCAACAAAATCTCTGACAAGTACTTCGTAAATTATTAAATCTTTTTTTGCTGGGGCAACAAAATCATCATTTTGCCAATTAAAAGCAGGTGCTCCTGGCTGAATTACTGTCACAAAACCTGTAGTTTTTCCAGTTGGATATGGTAATCTGTCAGGGTAAGTGGTCACCGTAATTGAAGCATCATTGTTTGGGTCTAATATTAATGTACTTAATGGGTCAGCAATTTTTAAGGAACCATCAATGAAATATTGATACCCATATTTTTGATTTGGCGTAAGATTTGAAATTTCAATCCACCAAGTTGCGTTATCTGTACCACGATTCATTTGATAATTGGCATCAACCAACCAGTTATTGAAATCTCCGATAACATATATATTTTCTTTTTCTGGAGCAAATAATTGTAAAATTACGCTTGACTCCGAAATGTAATTGATTCCATTTTTAGTGCCTGCAGGTGGATTTAGTACCTGAACAGGAGGGTTTACTGTGTAGTAAATTGTATCACGTTTCGTGAAAGTTCCATTGTCTGCTACTAATTCAACAAGGTGATTCCCTGAAGCACCTGCGGTAATGTTGTAGTCAACAACTGTTGAGTTTGTTGTTTGATTGATTTGTGCACCATTATCAAACAAGGTAAGTGTTGCATTGATATTTGATTCAGCATGAACAGCAAATTGGTCGCCTTCGTTTACTAAAACTGAACCACTAGGCTCAAAAATTGCGGCAAATAATTCGCCATTGTTTGGAAAAACAGGATAATAAATATCGCTTCCATCAGAATTTCTTCCAACAGTTGTTCCTGTTGCATTTCTGAAAACAAAAGCCAAATCTAAAACAGTTGTTCCGCCAGGAAAACCATAAAAATCAGAAATGTTTAAAGTGATGGAGTGCTTATTATTTCCTAAATTCGTCATTGCTACTGTTGCATCAGCAGTTCCCCAAGTTCCTTGCGTAAAAAGCCAATTCGTAGGCGAAGTACTTGCCGTGGTAATAACACCTGTGTGCGCATATACCTGTGTTGCACCTATCAAAGCACCGTTTCCTTGCGTGGCATCAAAGACAATTGTAACCTCATCATCAATGGTTGGGAATGCCGGAGTAACTTGAAGTACTTGTGCCTTAAAAAAAGAAGGAATCAAAAGTATTAGTAGAAATGAAATTTTTTTCATAATAATTGATTAAAATAAAAAGAGACTCGGATTTCTCCAAGTCTCTTTCGTTTGTATTATTTATTTTTTGATTATTTTTCCAGTAGCAATTTTGCCCTCTGAAGAAATAGAATAGATGTAAGTCCCACTATTTAGGTCCGAAACATTAACATCAACATTTTTGGAAGTTTTAACAACCTTTCCAGTAAGATCAGTAATTGTGATTTCGAAATCTGCAGACTTTACATCAAATGAAATTACAGATTCAGTTGGGTTAGGATTAGCAAGAACGATAAATGTTGCTTCTAACTCATTCACACCAACTCCAGCTGGAAAACCTTCTTCAATTGTACAAGCAGTTGGGCTTACACAAAAGATTCCTGTGTAACGGTTGAAAGAGATATCATAAGTACCAGCAGTAATTGCGATATCAGAAGCACCTACGGTAGCAGTATCAATTTCAGTTCCATCGTCAACGATTTCACCCCAATTGTACCCCCAATCATCATTTACTCTGAATTTAAAAACACCATCTAACACTGCATATTGGCTCATTTTAAAAGTAATACCTCTATCAGTAGAAACCATGTTTACATCAGCTGACCAGTCATAAGGAGGAATAGCAGAACCAATAATTCCAACATTTACCTCCTCAAAAACATAAGCTCCTGTACTTTTTGTAAAAGTGATGTTGTAGTAACCTCTTGTTAATGGAATTTGAGTACCACCAACAGTAGCATTTCCTGAAAGCTCTCCAGTTCCACCCATTACAGATGTGCCATTAACTACAAAAACAGCTCCATTTGCAAGGAAACCAACATTTTTCTTCGTGTAAACTTCTCCATCTGTTGTCAATAAATCAGCTGACATTCCGCTAGTTAACATTCCCCCAATGGCAACCACATCAAAACTTGTTTGAGCAGGTGTAAAAGAGTACTCTAAAGTACTTAAATTGAACATAACGTCGTAAGTACCAGCTATAGCCATGATGTTATTATCTAATGTTCCTGGTTCTGCGATACCACTTGGGAAACCTGAACCACCCCAATTAATGTCCCACGTGCCATCTTGACGGAATTTTAAACCACCATCAGCACCAATTACCACTGCTTCTGCAGTGAAAGTTTCAGAATCTTGTGTTGCCATAACAACATCATTACCCCAGCCGTTAAAGGCACCTACGATACCAATTGATTGGGAAAACCCAATGCTTCCTATTAAAACAGAAGCAATAAGCGTAAAAATTTTTTTCATAATTTTTTTTTTAGTTAAACATAAAATAAATAATACTTAGTGTCAATTTGACAAATACAAAAATAGTAATTATTTTTAAATATACAAATTAATTTTAAAAAATTATTAATTTTTGTTTCCATCTAACAAACAATGCTTATTTTTGTTGCTTAATAATAAATAAATGGAAAAATTAATTGAAGCTTTTACAGCAAATATTACTGAAGCAATAGAAATTGCGAATAATAGTAAACTACAAAAACCAAGTACAGCAATACAAAACATCGTGATTTGTGGAATGGGTGGCTCAGGAATCGGTGGAAAACTAATTTCTCAATGGATTCAAAATGAAATCCAGTTGCCAATCACTCTTTGCCAAGATTATACCTTACCAGCTTTCGTTTCAGAGAGTACATTGGTAATTGCATCTTCTTATTCAGGAAATACAGAAGAAACTATTTCAGCAGTAAAAATTGCTAAAGAAAAAAATGCACACATCGTAGGAATTTCTTCTGGTGGTGCACTTCAAACTTTTTGCAAAGAAAACAATTATGATATCATTATAGTACCTGGTGGAAATCAACCTCGTGCTGCAATTGCATTTTCATTGGTTCAATTATTACATATTTTCCAATCTCTTGGTATGATTTCCGGAAAAGCCTTGGAGGATATGCAAAAAGGGAGAGATTTAATTACTGCAAACTTAGATAGAAATAAAGAAGAAGGTAAAAAAATTGCTCATTTTTTATTCGGAAAAGTTGGGGTTATTTATTCGGAATCAATTTACGAAGGCGTAGCAGTGAGAGCTCGTCAGCAATTGAATGAAAATAGTAAATTTTTAGGATGGAGTTTAGCTATTCCTGAAATGAATCACAACGAATTAGTTGGCTGGGGAGGCGGAAGCGATAATTTTGCCGTGATCTTCTTAAAAACGGATGATGTGAATCCAAGAAATAAAATGCGTTTTGATTTAACAAAAGAGATTTTAGAAAAAAGAACACAACATATTTACGAATTAGAATCTAAAGGAAATTCATTAATTGAACGTTCTTTACATTTAATTAATGTGTTAGACTGGGCTTCGTGGTACTTAGTAGAATTAAATAAAGTGGATGCTTATGATATTATTGTAATCAACCACTTAAAAGATTCCTTAGCAAAGGCTTAAGAAAAATAAAAAAGAACAAAACCCTATTTAATTCGTTTAAATAGGGTTTTTAATTTATAGTAAATGAATTTGCGCATTGTATCCTTAATATTAGTTTCTTTCTTGTGTCTGAATTCTTGGACACAGTTGAGAACTTTTCCCAAAAGATACATTCAAAAAATAATAAACGACACCACTGATATATCAAAGCCTCAGTTTATGATGTATCCAGTTGTTGCTTATTCACCAGAAACCAGCGTGGAATTAGGTTTAAGCAGTTTATATGTGCGCTACGCTAAAGGAGATACTACAAATCGTTTAAGTGAGGTCAATGCCTTTGCTTTTTACACCTTAGAAAATCAATTTGGAGGTTTTTTTGAACACGCCATCTATAGCGATAAAAATGAATGGTTTTTCTTAGGGAAATTAAAATTTCAAAGTTTTCCTCTTTCTTATTATGGAATTGGCCCAACAAGCCCAAATCAAAAGTTGGCTCGTGTAGATGCATTTCAAGTTCAAATAAAAGAACGAATTTTAAGAAAAGTGTATAAATCAATTTATGCAGGTCTGGAATTCGATTTTCAACACCTTTGGAAATGTAAGTTTTAAAGATTATGACCAGACAATTTCCTACCAAAAACCTCTTGGACACGAAGGCTCGACAAATTTAGGTCTGGGAACAGGAGTTTTATTTGACAACAGGCATAATGTTTTAAATGTACGAGAAGGAATGTTTGCTGAACTCGCATTTTTACATTACGATCAAAAATTTGGGAGTCAGTTTACTTTCACGTCCATCTTTTCAGATTTTAGGTATTTTCATCCTATTCGTAAACGAAATGTTCTTGCTTTTCAATATTTAGGGCAATTTACGTTAGGAAATCCACCTTTTAACCAGATGGCATTGATGGGAGGTGAAATGATGATGCGTGGATATTACACTGGAAGGTATCGAGATCGAAACATCATGGCATTTCAGACTGAATACAGAATGCTGCCTTTTAAGTTTGCTAAACGTTTTGGAGCATCCATTTTTGCGAGCACAGGCGTTGTTTCTCATACGATTTCTGACATAAAAAGAAGTCATTTTGTTTATGCAGGCGGAGCAGGAATTCGATTCTTACTTTTTCCTAAGAAGGATATTTGGACACGATTAGATTTTGCCATAACTGAGGAAGGACACGGTTTTTATTTGTTTATTGGCGAAGCGTTTTAGAATCTAAAAATAAACTTCTTTAGAGATAGAATTCCTTATGCTGTGATTTTTTCAGGAAATAAAACTTAACTTTACGAAAAAAAAGTATGTCATTTTCAGAATTAGGATTAGCCCAACATTTTTTAGATAAATTAGCAAAACTCAATTATGAGAAGCCTTATCCAATTCAGCAAGAAGCAATTCCTGCAATTTTAAAAGGGAATGATATTCTTGGGATTGCCCAAACAGGATCGGGAAAGACTGCTAGTTTTGCTTTACCCATATTAGAGTTAATTCACACTCAAAAGGCTTCAAAAAATAGACACATCAAAGTCTTGGTTTTAGTTCCAACGCGAGAATTAGCCATTCAAGTCAACGAGGTATTTCAAGAATTTAGTTCAGGATTAGTACCAAAGATAAAAACGATGGCTGTGTATGGTGGTGTTTCTATAAATCCACAAATGATCGCCTTACAAGGAGTAGAAGTATTGATTGCCACACCGGGACGATTGCTAGAATTGCATCAAAACAAAGCGTTTTCTCTGAGTGAATTACAGATTTTAGTTTTAGATGAAGCAGATAAAATGCTGAATTTAGGCTTTAGAGATGAAATGGCACAAATCTTTTCTTTACTTCCTAAAAAGCGTCAAAACTTACTTTTTTCAGCCACTTTAAGTGAAGATTTGGACGGAATTCACAAAAACCTCTTAAAGAATCCTGTTACTATAAAAGTGGAGGAGGAAAAACAAAACCTCGATTTAATAAAACAATTTGCTTATTCCATTTCGGAAGAGAAAAAAGGACCTTTATTACGTTACATTATCGAAAAGGAAAACATGCAGCAAGTCTTGGTTTTCACTTCTTCGGTTCACAAAGCCGATACGGTGACGGAAAAATTAAACAAAAATGGAATCAAGGCTTTTGCCATTCACAGTAAAAAAAGCCAAACACAACGAATCAACGCTTTAACACATTTTAAGTCTGGAAAAACGAGGGTTTTGGTCGCTACAGATATCATTGCTCGTGGAATTGATATTCAATTTTTACCTTATGTGATTAACTATGAATTACCTCGTTCACCAAAGGATTTCATTCACAGAATTGGTCGAACCGGTCGCGCTGAATCTTCAGGAGAGGCAATTTCATTAGTTACCCCAGAAGACATGCACCATTTTAAAGTTATTCAGAAAAAAATGGGTAAAATTGCTATTTGGATTGATGGAAATGAATTGGATTTGTTTGGAGGGAAATGAGGGGTTAGGGGTTAGGAGTTAGTAATTAGGAGTTAGGGCTTAGTAGTTATTAAGCATGAAATAAACTAGAAATGGAAAAAGAATGTTATTGTAAATCAGAAAGAGATTTTTCAAGTTGCTGTGAACCAATTATATTGGGAGAAAAATTGAGAAGTTCAGCAGAAATTTGCATGCGTTCACGTTATTCCGCTTACTGTGTTAAAGATATTGATTACATCATAGAATCAACTTTTCCATCTCAACGACAATTTTACCCGAAAAAATCACTTTTAACTTGGGCGAATTCCGTTTTTTGGATCAAACTTGAAATTGTAGCCGCAAGCTCAACTATCGTTGAATTTAAAGCCTTTTTCACCGAAGGAAATTCAGAAATTCAAATTCATCATGAAAAATCACTTTTCAAGGAAAAAAATGGGATTTGGTACTTTTATGAGGGAGAGGTTTATTAGTTAGGTTTTTTTCAATTACTCTTATATCCAATTAGATAAATAATCTTACCACCTCTGTTATTATCCATTTTTCCAGAACGCCAATAATAATTTTCACTTTTGATTTCCTCAGTTAATTGATCCAAATCTGAAGGAGCATATAATTTAAAAAGCGCCATAAAACCGTCCCAAAAAGTAACAAAAGGTAAAACTGGAATGACATAAGTAAAAAGTAGACGTTCAATTCTAAATGGTTTTACGAATGCTGCGGTAAAAATTACAGTTAAAGGAACAATTACAGTCATTCCGAAAACTTGCCATAAACTATCATTATTTCCTTCTAAAATAACGCAAGAATTGCCACTTTCCGAGACCTGCTTTAACAAATTATACGCTTGTTCCCTTCTTAATTGATGAAATGAATTTACTAATACATAAACTCCCTTCTGATCAATATTAAAATTCTCAAACGACAGATGCTTGACATTAATTTCTTTATCAATATATGGAGCTAAAGTTTCAAAGCCAGCACCTAAATTCATGTCAATGGAAACTATAGAATTCTGATGTTTTAATGCTTCTTCCATGACTGGCAAAAAAGGTTTAGCGGCACCTACTTTATTAACAAACCATGTCATAAATTCATACATAGAATTTTTCAAAAATTCAGGATACCATTTTTGATTGGAAAATTGAAATGTATTTTTTCTTTTCATAATTTTATTTAATTTTAGACCAAATGTACTAAATATTTTTAGACCATCTGTACTAAAATGAAAAAAACGAAAGAAAAAATATTAGAAACTAGCTTGAAACTTTTCAATGAATTTGGATTTCAAATGGTTTCACTTAGAAAAATTGCAAGTGTCATGAAAATAAGTCATGGTAATTTAATATATCATTTCAAAAGCAAAGAGGACATCGTAGAAGCCTTACACAAGCAATTATTGGATAAGGCTATTGAAGAAAATCAAAAAATTATTCAAAATGAAAATTTAATTTTAGATTTCATTTCAATTAATCGAGTTGGTTTGAGTTTTGTGTATGATTATCGATTCTTCTTTTTGGATCTGGTGCAAATAATGAAAGAATATAAAAATTTACATCAGCAATTTGTAGAAATAGAAAAAATTCGTTTTTCGATGTACGCCGATTTAATTCAAAAATTAATCGATTTAAATCTTATGAGAGAGAAGGAATACGAAAAAGAATATGAAGAATTTATCGAAAGAATTAGAGTATTTTCGGACTTTTGGATTTCCTCAAGTATTATTTACGATAATCTTTGTCGCGAAGAAACGGTGGAAAAGCATTTAAAATTACTCACGACAAGTTTTTACCCTTACCTCACAGAATTAGGCAAAGAAAAACTGCTAATAATAACTGAAAAATAATTAGTTTAGCTAAAAATTGAACATGAAAGGTAATGTGTTTTTGATTTTATTTTCACTTTTAACAAGTATAAATCATGCTCAGGAAAATACTTCCAAACAAAGAACTATTTTTCTAGAACTTGGAGGAAGTGCTGGATTGGAATCTTTCAATTACGAAAAAGAATTCAAATCAATCAACAATTTATCCTTGCGTTATAGATCAGGATTTTCCTATGCTCCCATCGATAAAAATAATGGTTCAAGTTTGATTTTTCCACTGATGATTCATGGTTTAATTGGAAAAAAGAATCATAAATTAGAACTTGGTTTTGGTCAAGGAATTACCATTACAACACGTTTACATTTTTTCAGCTTAACGACACCTGCAATCGGTTATCGCTTCGAATCTCCCGAATCAAATTGGATTTTCAGGGCAAGTTATACGCCATTAATCTCCTATTTAATTGATTTTCAGTACCAACATTGGGCAGGTTTGAGTGTGGGATATAAACTAAAATCGAAATGATATGAAGCATTTATTATTATGTTGTGTTGTGCTACTTGTATTTACTTCTTGTAATAAAAAGAAACTTTTCGATGGACCAAATTCGTATTCTGATGGTTTTGAATCCTATGCAACTTTTGAAAATTTATTTGTGGAGGATGATTTAAGATGGTCATATACCCAACAAACCAAAACTGAAAACACCATTTCTTTGGACACAAACAGAAAGCATGCAGGAAATTACGCACTAAAATTTTCAGCTAAAAAATCAGACGATGTGCTTTCAAAATGTAGTATTTCAAAACAAAAAATGGCTTTTTGGGAAGGTGAAACCATGTATGTCAGTGTTTGGTACTTTTTAGAAGGAAATGCAAATTATGAATGGTTGTTTTTACTCGATTTGGAAGAGCAAGCGAGCATTGGAGCTGGACCTGGAATGCGTTTAGCACTCGTTGACAACAAATTACGAATTGAACACAAATACAATGAAAAAGATATCATTCAAGAACTTGGAAAAGAAATCGATTTCCCACGAAATCAATGGGTAAATCTCGTTTGGGAAGTAAAACTTTCTCAAAAAAAGAAGGGAACAGTAAAATTGTGGCAAGACGGAAATCTCCTAATTACCAAAGAAAATCACCGTACCTTACCAAAAGATATTCTCTATTTCCAACAAGGAACCAAAGGAATGTATAGCAGTGTTGAATTTGGAGTTACTGCAAATTCAAGAGACAATGACATCAATTTGTGGTTGGATGATGTTGAGGTGAAAAAGCTATAGGATGAAAAACCACTTAATTCAACTGGTTCTCAACTAGGATACTGTGAGATTTACGGATGTGGCTGTTCACGCTATGCTCTTTGTAAATGTTAGCTATTATCTCAAAATAGATTTTATATTGACCATTTTCTTTTTTTGTTTTTTATTTGACGGATAAATAATTACCAAGTCGTTTTTTACAATGTAGATTGTATCCATGTGACCGTAGTTTATTAGAGGACTGTCTGAAATATCTACTTTAACTTCTTTGCCATTACTTAGATTTCGAATATATAAATTTTCAAAATAGTAATCTTCTTCCTCTTTAATATGAGCTATAATATTTGGATGTCCATTGACCCGTTGACCATAGGAATATTGCTCCAAGGGTCTGTTTTGATCTGTAAAAACAAAAACTTGAGTGTAACAAGGTCCGCCACAAGAAAAGCCAACTACTGTGTACATGTCGGTACAAAAATTAATCATCGATCTTTTTGGACGGGTATTTAATATTTTCGTGAACTTAATCCTCCCGTTTTTAGATGTTATCGTCAATTCGTATGCATTTGAGTCTTTATTTGGAATTTCTTTCAGTTTTGAAATAAAGTTATCACTCTCTCTGCAATATATACTATCTCTATAAAGTTTTTCAGATTCATTCTTTTTTCTTAATTCTTCTGATTTATTATAATTTTCCAAAGAATTAGGAATCACCTTTTCATTGGTTTCAGGATTAGATTGACATCCTAACAATATTGAGATAATAAATACTATTTTGACATTCATATTATCTTTGATGCTCTTAGTTACCACTAACTCAAAACTACTAACTTAAAGGTCGTTCCCCCAATTCTCCAACTCTTCTTTTGACCATAAATCTGGAAAGAAAATTCTACGTTGGTATTTTGGATGCATGTATTTTCTCCAGTCACTCCCACCTGTTGCTTCGATAACTTCACCCTTTGGTTGCAAATATTTTGCAGCTGCATTGTAATGAGCCATTACCCATGTGATGTTTACCGTTTTATCATAATGACGCATCGCAGTTATTAATTCTGGATTACTTTTCACATCCTCTGGCAAAGATTTGTATTTCGTGTAAAGGTTTGTGGTGTTGTATTCCTCCATTTTACGCAAAAATAGTTCTTTGTATTTTTCTTCAAACAAAGTGATTAAGGTATTCTTTTTACCAGTTGCGTGATCTTTTCCTGCTGCTTGCCAATACAAATGATCGTAGGCATGAGAATAGGGAGTATTGCGATCTATGGTTGCTCTAAAACGATAATCTATTAAGTTTATTAATTCTGTCGAACCAAATTCAATTAAACGGTAATTGGCGCTTTGAAATCCACTTGCTGGCGTTAAAGTATTTCTAAATTTCAAGTATTGCTCCACTTCCATTCCATCTTGCATGATTGCAAAAGAAGAAGAAAGCATGTCAAAATAACGACTTATACGATCTAATTTTTGGGTAAACAATGTAGCGGTAACTTCTTTTGCAGTAGTTACTTGTTCCATTTCCCACAAAATCATTTTAAACAGTAATTCGTTGATTTGGTGGTACATGATAAAAACCATTTCATCTGGAAGAGTTGTTCGTTGATGTTGCAAAGATAATAAAGCATCAGGCTGAATGTAATCCCAATAAGTGATTGGTTTTGCCCAAACTAAACCTTCCAAATGCACCTCTGGATTTTGATCTATTGCTTTGAATTTTTCCTCAATGCGACCTAATAATTCTTCCGTTTTTGAATTCATGTTTACCTAATTAAATCTTAATAGCTTTTGACAAAAATAAGACAATTCTTCTATCAAATCTAAGTCGATTAAAATATTAAGCTATTTTGTTTATTGTGTTAAATTTTTAAATTTGTCAAAAAATAGTGAAATGGAAAGTAAAACAAATTTTTTATGCCCCAGTTAATTTTTCGAAATTCATTTTGTTTTCTGTGTAACTTCTTTTTTCAACATTTTTCTAGCAAAAGATGAATTTAGAATTCTTATTGGTCAAAATAGTACAATCGTTTTAGTAACTCAAATATTCATCACTAAATCGATTAATGGTAATTTAACGCCGATAAATGTTGTTTTTTAGCAATTTTTTGTTACATTTGTTACACATCAAAAACAAAATATAATACAAAAAAATATATGGAAACAACAAATGAACAACCGCAAGTAAAAAATTACATTAATGGGAAGTTTGAAAGAAATGGACAAACATCGATGGATGTAATTGACCCAGCGTCTGGAAAAATTATTTCTACATTACCTTTATCAACATATAATGATGTTGACGCAGCCGTTCAAGCAGCAAACGCTGCGTTTCCTGCATGGTCTGGCTTAACATTTAAGGAAAGGGTTCAAATATTTTTTAGATATCGTTCTCTGTTAGAACAAAACATGGACGAGTTAACAAAATTAGTTCAACTTGAAAATGGTAAAACCTACGGTGAATCGAAGGCTGAAATAGAAAAAAGCATGGAGTTGTGCGAATTTGCTGTTTCCATGCCTCAAATTGTATTAAATGAAGTTCAAGAAGTTAGTAAAGGTGTTGAATGTAGGATCGAACGAAAACCTTTAGGCGTTGTTGCATCCATTGCACCTTTTAATTTTCCAAACATGGTACCTCATTGGAGTATGCCAAACGCTCTTGTACTTGGTAACACAATGGTTATGAAACCATCAGAATTAGTTCCGTTAAGTGTTATGAGAATGGCCGAATTATTGAAAGAAGCGGGTTTACCAGATGGCGTTTTTAATGTTGTAAATGGAGGAAAAGATGTTGTTGAAGCCATTTGCGATCATCCAGATATTAGGGCAGTAAGTTTTGTTGGGTCAACGAAAGTTGCAAAATTGGTGTACCAAAGAGCAACACACAATTTAAAAAGATGTGTTGCACTTGGAGGTGCAAAAAATCATTTAATAGTATTACCTGATGCAAATTTAGAAATGACAGCATCAAATGTAGTAGCTTCGATGTCTGGTTGTGCTGGACAACGTTGCATGGCTGCCTCAGTAATGGTTGGAGTGGATAAAGTGCAAGCGATTATTGATCAAATGGTGATTGATGCTAAAACTGTTGTTCCAGGTGAAAATTTAGGACCTGTGATTAGTAAAGAAGCAAAAGAAAGAATTGAGGGATACATTACAGCTGCAGAAAATGCTGGCGCGAAAATTTTATTAGATGGTCGTGGGGCAACAGTTGCTGGAAAAGAAGATGGTTTTTATGTCGGACCAACAATTATTGACTTTGTTACTCCAGATATGAGTGTTGCTAAAGAAGAAATTTTTGGACCTGTAATTTCAATCATTCGCGCTAAAACATTGGATGAAGCAATTGAAATTGAAAACAGTTCAAATTATGGAAATGCTGCTGCTGTTTTCACACAAAGTGGAGCCTTAGCAAAACAAGTAATTGAGCGTGCAAGTGCTGGGATGATAGGTGTAAACATAGGAGTTCCAGTACCTCGTGAACCTTTTTCTTTTGGAGGTTGGAACGAATCAAAATTTGGTGTTGCTGACATTACTGGTAGGAGTTCTATTGAATTTTGGACTCAGAACAAAAAAACTACGGTTAAGTGGAATGCGGAGGCAAAAACGAATTGGATGAGTTAATAAAAATTTAAAGATTGGCGAATTACAAATTGCAGATTTATTTTCCAATTTGTAAACTTTAATCTTTCAATCTGTAATTTAATAGGGAAAAAGAATGACATCAGAAAAAGAACAAACAATACAAGATAGTTTAGATTATACGATTTTTTCATGGTCTAAACAAGGTGGTCTAAGTCCAATAAATATAGTAAAAGCAGAAGGCGTTTATATATACGATAGCACAGGAAAACGTTACATCGACTTTTCTTCTCAACTTATGAATGTGAACATTGGTCACGGAAATCAGCGAATTACAGATGCTGTCGTGAAACAAATGAAACAAGTGAGTTACGTGCAACCAGGAATGGTAACAGAAAGTCGTGGAGAATTGGGTAAAATTTTGGCTGAAATTACGCCGGAAGGTTTAAATAAGGCCTTTTTTACACTTGGTGGTTCTGAAGCAATCGAGAACGCTATCAAGTTGGCGAGAATGTACACTGGTAGGCACAAAATAATTACCCATTATCAGTCCTATCATGGAGCAACTTATGGTGCTGCAACTGCTGGAGGAGATCCTCGAAAATTTGCAATGGATGCTCAACAAATTCCAAACATTGTTCATGTAGAAAATCCTTATTTTTATAGGTGTCCATGGAGTTCTTCGTCGATTGAAGAATGTGGCGAACGTGCTGCTGCTCATTTGGAAAGAATCATAAAATTTGAAAATCCAAATGCAATAGCTGCGATTTTATTTGAAGGTGAATCAGGAAGTTCAGGTTGTATCAAATATCCTCCAATGTATTTGAAAAAAGTGAGAGAAATTTGCGACAAATATGGAATTTTAATGATTGACGATGAAGTAATGTCAGGTTTTGGTCGAACAGGAAAAATGTTTGCCATCGAACATCATGGAGTTTCGCCAGATATTATGTGTATGGCAAAAGGAATTACATCGGGCTATCTACCTTTAGGTGCTATGATGGTTAGTGATAAAATTGCTGCTCATTACAACGATATTCCATTGGCTTTGGGGCTAACATATTCCGCACATTCCGTTTCGTGTGCAGCTGCTGTCGAAAATTTAAAAATTCTTCAAGAAGAAAAAATGACAGAAAACGCCTTAGAAATGGGGAAATATGTTGAAGAACAAATCGAATTAATGAAAGAAAAGCATCCTTCAATAGGTGATTTTAGAAATACTGGATTATTGGGTTGCATCGAATTAGTTAAAAATAGAGAAACCAAAGAGCCAGTTTGTCCTTGGAATGCGAAACCTGAAGAAATGGAAGTTTCTAACAGGATGGCTGCAAAAGTACGAGAATTGGGAATGTTTACGTTCGTTCGATGGAATTGGATTTTTATTGCTCCACCATTGTGTATTACAAAAAGTGAAATCGATGAAGGTTTAGCAATTCTTTCAGAAGTAATTGCAATTGCCGACGAATATTGTAATTAATTCCTTTAAACTACATTTAAAGTTAAGATAAATTAGAAAAATAAAAAAATTAGAACAAGAAAAGTCTTGTTCAATAGAATAGGACAGAAAATGTAAGATTTTGCTAATGCGTTAAGCATTTTCTTGTGTTTTTTCTCTGATGTCAAAGACAATGACTTAATACATGTCTTGTCTATTTTGTTACTTTTTGTGTAAAGACAAAAGGT
>CAZHLZ010000044.1:0-14798 GCA_964532475.1 uncultured Chitinophaga sp. | reverse complement strand
AACGTGTAAAAGCAAAATTATTGGATGCAGATTTCAATCCTCTTCGTGCTTTGGAACTTATTGACGATTTACTTCAAATTGAAATTGAATTATTGGATTTAAAACAAAATTTGTATATCAAATTGCTGAAAATTCAAGAAAAGGTGAATCATGTTTCGATGAGTGAATTGATTGAACCTGTTTTTCTTCCCAATTATTTTTCCTTCGAAGATGAAACAAATCGATCTGTGTACATTTGGACAAAAACCTTTGAAAGTCAAAATCCAGAGTTTATTAGCGAATACATTTTATACAATCAGTTTGATGAAGTGGCTCTTGCAATAACAAAAGAAGATGTTTACAAAGAGCAAAAAATAAAATTAATTGAAGAATTAAGGAAGAATGACATTCGCGTATATTTGATGTTGGGTCAAAATAATTTATTGGATTCTACTAATCCTGAACAGGAAATTTCATCGATTTTGAAACAATTTCCGATTCAAAAAGTGGATGGAATTCATTTAGATATTGAGCCGCACGCGAGAGCAGAATGGAAAACGAATCAAATTACAGAACAAAATAAATACAAAAACTTGTTGAAAGTAACCAAAAGCTTTTCTGATACGTATAAAATTAAACTTTCAATTGATTTGCCTTTGAGTTTGGATTCAAATTATGTATTTGAACTTATGAAATCTACTGATTTTGTGAAATTTATGTGTTACGAAAACATTAAAGAAGATTATTTGATGCGAAAATTAAGTCCTTATTTGAAAAATAAAGCCAACATTTCAATTTCTTTGCGAACGGAAGATTTTTCGAATAGAAATGAAATGGAAGAATTTTCAAAGCTAATTTCACAAAAAACAGGAATTTCTGGAATCAATTTTCACGATTTGAATCGACTAATTTTACTCGATAAAAAGACCTTAGAAATCAATGAAGAACATTAGTTTCAAGCGAAATGAATCGGTAATTCGTGGTTTAGAAATTCAGAATGAAAAGAAAACCAAGGCTCCTAGAAACTGGGATCGAATCATCTATTTTATCGTTTTAATTATTCTTGCTTTTTTTCTTGCAAAATATCTAATTAATAAATTTTTATTCATTGAAGCCGACGGACAAATTTTGTTCGACAATGTTGAAATTCGAAATACAAGCGATAGTCGCGTGGTTAGTTTTTTCAAAGAAGAAGGCGATGAAGTATGTATTGGTGACAGTTTATTTAGTTTTATTCCCGATAAACCTGCAGGATATTTCAATAGTTTTGGGTCCTACGAATTTGCCATGAAACAGCAGAAAAAAGGCGATGTTTCTTGGTCAGAAAAGGAAATGTTTCAGGTGAAGGAAGATATTAAATTGAATTCATTTTTGATTCGTGAAAAAGAAAAAATGAAAAAATTGTTGGAAGCAGATTTGGAACGAATTAGAAACGAAGTCATGCTGGATGTGCTTCCGAGAAATCGTTTGGACGATCAAATTTCTAAGATTAATGGAATCAATTATGAAATTGAAACCTTAAAAGGAAAAAACGCCTTGCTTCAAAATAGTTTGGCGCAGCTAGAAACTATGAAACGAGATTTAAGTGCTCAATCGGATGGAGTTTTTGACGAAAATGGAAATGCACTTGGAAACTCAAATCACGATGGAAGTTTGATTTTTTATTCTCCCTTGGAAGGAACCATTACAAATATTTTAAAAAATCAATTTGAAGTTGCTTTGAAAGATGAGATCATTTTATCAATTCACAAGCCAAATAATGTGTATATCAAAGGTTTCTTCAAACAAGAAGATTTGAAGTCTTTGTCGCTTGATGATTACGTAAATCTTGAATTTCCTGACGGTTCAACTGGAAGAGGAATTATTAAACGATTTTATTTCACGACCTATCAACTTCCTGAAGAGTTTCAGAAAAAATACGAACCAACCACACGTTCTTTGTCGGCAGATATTTATCCTGCGAGTGATGAAGATTTAAAAAAGTGGCGAACGTTTTGGAAAATGGGAGTTAAAATAACAAAATCTAAATTTTAGAATGGCTTTAGAACACGTAAAAATAGATGCAGCAAATGGGACGGTTCAATATTTGAATTCGACCTACATTTATGTTTCCTCTAGCCGAGATTTAAAAATAGATCGTTCCATTGCCTACACTGGAATTATTTTAGATGGAAAAAATACGGACTTCGCACGTTTGGTCGTAAAGCGCGTACGAGGTAATAATAACCCTACGATTTATCTCAAGCCAATCATTATTTTAAATGGAACAGCTCATCGGGATGCCTTTATCAAATCTTTGATTGATGGTGTGATTTTCTCCTTTGATCAAATTCCATTGGTGCATGAACAAGTACATCATATTAATACTTTAAGTGAAAATTTGCAATTTATTAATTCAATTTCATTTGAGGCAATGATTGTTTCCAAATTACTATATTTTATGTATACTCGTGAATTAAAAGTAATTGAACCGAGTCCTTACGTTTTTTCAAACACCAATTATTGCTACCCCTTTCTGGCATGTAGCTTCATCGATTTTGAAGAGTACCAAGTACTTGAAATGCTTGAATTGGCTGAAAGTGAAGGATTATTTAAAAGTAAGTTTTTAGATCGAATTTATTTGTGTTCAAATTGTAAATCTTCCCGCTTAAGTTTTCGTGAAACCTGCCCGAAATGCAGTTCTTCGCACACAGATACTTTTGATATTGTTCATCATTTTCCATGCGCTTATGTAGGTCCGATCACAGATTTCTCCAACGACATTGATGATCAATTAAATTGTCCAAAATGTTCTAAAAAACTAAAACACATTGGAGTCGATTATGATAAACCATCCGTTTTACATCAATGCAAAAATTGTGACAATCGTTTTCAGGATTTTCATGTCAAGGCAAAATGCATGGCATGTACCTTTGATAATCCAGTTGAAGCCTTAATCGACAAGGAAATAAATGAATTTACTTTGACCAAAAAAGGAGAAAGTTATACCTTACAAGGTTATGTTTCGACTCCAAAAGACATTGAGGACATCATCGGGACAGTAAAATTTGATACTTTCAAAACGGTTGTAAAGTATGAAGTAGAACGATTACGTCAAACGGAAGGAAGTTCAAATATTGTGGCAATCAGCATTGAAAATGCAGGTCAATTTTATGCCAAAGTTGGAAGTAATGCGCAACAAGTTATGTTGAAAGATTTAGTATCTGAAATTCGTTCCTCAATTCGATCCTCAGATATGATTAGTTTTTATTCTTCTTCGGTAATTTTGGTTACAATGTTTGAGATTCCAACAAAAATTTCTCAAAGAATCATGAGTGATATTTTGGTTTTATTGGCGAAATTGGTGGAAAATAATTTTAAAGATCTAAAAATTGAAATTAAGGCAAACGTGCATCAATTGAACTACAATTTATCTTCTGAACTTCAAATTAACCAATTAATTAGCATGTAATGAACGGACTCGATGAGTTTTTCGATTACATAAATTCGCTCGGATTTGAACGCTTTATCCGAATTTTTTGGTTTTTTGTATTTTTTGAATTATTTCGCTACATGATTGTAGATTTAATCGTTTTGACAATTGCAAAGATTTTAAAACGTTTGAATCGCAAAAAAATTAAGGAAGCCTTTCATCGTTTGGATTTGGAACAACCCTTGGTTTCAATCATCATTCCTGGGAAAAATGAAGGGAAACACATTTTTAAATTGGTAAAATCTTTACGTGAGCAGACATATAAAAATGTGGAAATCATTGTTGTGGACGATGGATCCGACGATGATACACCAATCATTGGTCGTGATATGGAACGTAATGGTTTCATTGACAAGTTTATTCGAAACGAATTTCGAGGAGGAAAAGCATCTGCCGCAAATTTAGCTTTACGTTTAACAAAAGGGAAATTTATTGTTCACCTTGATGCTGATTGCAGTTATAATTTTGATGCAATTGAACAAATTTTGTTGCCATTTTACATGGATTCCAAGGTTGGTGGTGTTGGTGGAAACGTTTCTGTGAGAAATTATAAAAAATCCTTGGCAGCAACCTTACAAGCTATCGAGTATTACGATACTATTTCAATTGGTCGAGTCGTTGCAAGTCAATTAGGTATTTACAGAATTATTTCTGGTGCCTTTGGAGCTTTTCGAGCAGATGCTATGCAACAAATTCAAGGTTGGGACATTGGACCAGGTTTGGATGGAGACATCAGTGTGAAAATTAGGAAAATGGGCTACAAAGTGAAATTTGCTTCGGATGCAGTTTGTTTGACCAATGCGCCTGACACTTTCCGAAAACTTGCCAAACAACGTTTACGTTGGGATAAAAGTTTAATCCGTTTTAGGGTCAGAAAACACCGTGATGTATTTTATCCAAGTCAACATTTTCAGTTTTCAAATTTTTTCTCTTTTTTGGAAAATATAACCTACAATATTGTCTTAAACGTAAAGTGGTACATTTATTTTTTCGATATGGTTTTCAATTTCCCACATGAATTGCCATTTATTTTAAGTATGAATTTTTTCCTTTATACGTGTACCAATTATTTCAAATTTTTTGTCTTTTCTTTGTATAGATCTGAAAAAAATGTTGGAATCGCTTACTTTTTGCCTTATTTACCTTTGATGGTAATTTATTTTGGTTATTATTTGAGAATTGTTAGAAGTATTGCCTACATTCAGGAGGTTTTCTTCAAAAAATCTTACGATGACCCTTGGAATCCGCCAAAAACATCTAAACACGCGAAGGAATTAGGTTTGTGATTAATTAAATTTCACTATATAATACAAAAATTAACTTATTCTAAGTCAAAACATCACTTCGTTGACTGTCTAATTTCAGCAAAATAAACATCATCATTGAAAAAGACATCATAGATGAACCTCCATAACTGAAAAAAGGAAGAGGAATCCCAATTACTGGTGCAAAGCCGATATCCATTCCGATGTTGATGGCAAAGTGGTAGAAAATAATCATGGCACAGCAATAGGCATAAATTCGATTAAATTTTGATTTTTGTCTTTCTGCAATAATCACAATTCGAATAAGCATGAACATGAAAAGTGCGATTAAGGTAATTGAACCCAAAAAACCCCATTCTTCAGCGAAAGGACAGAAAATGAAATCGGTTTCACTTTCAGGAACGTGGTTAGATTCTACACTCGCAACACTCGCCTTGTTATAACCTTTGCCAGTTAATCCGCCAGAGCCAACTGCTGCCATGGCACGGTTCCTATTGTAATCTTCGCCGTCGGGATCTTCGCGCAAGCCTAAAAACAACTCAATTCGGTCCTTCTGGTGACTTGCCAATCCTTGAAAACCATAATTTACAACGGTGGAAATTGTTGCCGTCAAAATGAAACCAATTAAGACGATTAAACTTGCTCTAGCACGATCTCTTTTCGCAGAAACCCATCTTAAAATAAAAAAACTGATGATGGCTAAAATTAACAAAGTCGTGATAACTCCAGCAAATCCAGGAATGGTAACACTCGGTAAAAATGAAAAGGTGATGATATTGTTACTCATCAAAAGAGTTACAATTGATAAAAATATCACGACAAAAAAGATAGGAATAAAGTGACTTCCAACCCAAGTTCGCTTAAATTTAACTCCTGGAATTAGATTGATGACTTTTAAAATTAAAGGGTCATAAGTCAATCCTTCCCGGTACATTACAAATAAAAAGGAGGTAAAAACGATAAATGTCCCTGCATCTGGCTGCAATAAAATTAAAACCATTGGTCCCAAAATCAATAGGTTCGCCAAAATTACGGTGCTAACGTTTTGTTGATTTACATTTACCCGACTTATGTAACTTGCTAGTGCAATAGCTGTTCCAATTTTTGCAAATTCCGCAGGTTGAATCCCCATGGAACCAACTCCTAACCAGGCTCTTGCACCATTAATGCTTGGCATAAAAAGTACGACGACAAGTAAAGAAATACAAAATAAATAAATGGGAATGGCGAACATTCTATAAATACTTGCATCAATCAACATGACTAAAAAACCTAGAAAACATGAAAATCCAACCCAAAGAATTTGTTTCCCATACTTCTGCGAAAAATCAAAAATATTTGGATGATCCTCGTTGAAAGCAGCAGAATATACATTTGCAATTCCCATGAGCAACATGATCATAAAAACAATGAATAATGGCCAATCGATGGATTTTGATATGGAATCGTTTTTTCTCAAATTAAAATTTTATTTAACACTCGACTATTGACTGTGAATTGCATTTTTATTCTTTTTCTTCTTGACATTCAACAAGTTGGATTCAATAATGTATTTTTCTTTCGCTGGGTCAGAAATTTTCTTGTTGATGTATTTTTCAATCATTAATTTTGAAATCGGTGCGGCCCAACTTCCTCCCCACCCAGCATTTTCAATGAAAACTACCATGGCGATTTTGGGGTTATTTAGTGGAGCGAAAGATAAAAATACCGAGTGATCTTCCCCCTGAGGATTTTGTACCGTTCCAGTTTTTCCACAAACTACAATATTTGAAATCCGAGCTCGGGAACCTGTTCCTCCAGATTCATTCACAACTCGTCGCATTCCTTCAATAATTGGATCAAAATGTGTTGGTGACACCATGGTTTTGTGAACAGTTTTTAAATTTTCTAAAGGTCCGCGACCTCCAATTTTTTTCACAAAATGAGGAGTGTAGTACCAGCCTTTATTGGCGATAATTGCTGCAATATTTGCCATTTGAAGTGGAGTCATTAAAACTTCACCTTGTCCGATTGAAATCGAACGAATCGTACTAAAAGCCCACAAATGATGTCCGTGATAACGATCGTAATACGCTGAATTAGGAATTAATCCTCCTCGTAAGCCGGTAATATCGGTGTCAAACTTTTTCCCCAATCCAAAACTTTCCATGTATCGGTGCCAAACATTCAATCCTGCTTCCGCGTCGGCGTAGAAATTTTTCTTTCTTCCTTTGTGAATTACCCTTCTCAAAACTGCGTAATAGTATGGGTTACAAGAATATTGCACCGCTTTTTTGATATCTGTTGCCATCGGATGGTTGTGACAACCTACGACAGATTTGTTACACGGAAAACCAGATTCTTCAGTGATCACGCCTTCTTGTAAACCAATTAATGATTGCAAAAGTTTAAAAATTGAACCTGGAGGATATTCTGCCGCCAATGGTCTTGGATACAAGGGTTTTGAAGGGTCGTTTACCAGTTTTGGATAGTTTTCAGCAATGCTACGTTTTCCTACAAAAAGATTTGGGTCAAAAGTTGGAGAAGAAACCAATGCCAAGATTTCACCCGTTTTTGGTTCAATGGCAACAATACAACCTCTTTTATTCACCAATAATTTTTCGCCATAGGCTTGTAAATCAATATCTACGCCTAATTTTAGAGCTGGACCTTGTTTTGCAATCGTATCGTATTTTCCATCAGCATAGGATTCAATGGCGTTATTCATGGCGGAAGTTACGATGTAATGCACTCCTTTTCGTCCACGTAATTCTTGCTCGTAAAATCGTTCAATTCCCGCACGCCCAATATTATCTCCCGAACGATAAAAACGATCTTCGTCAATTTCCTCTTGATTTACTTCAGTTACATAACCCAAAATATTTGCTGCATTGGCAAAAGGATATGAACGCATGGATGTAATTTCTTCGTAAAAACCAGGGAAATTTTTGATGTGAGGCGCAATGCGAGACATTTCATCCAAGGTTAATTCTTTTACAAAGGGATAAGGACGAATTTTTTGATAATTAGAAGTTCGTTTTCTGGTATTTCTATTGTAATAAGTTCCCTCACCTTTGCGAATTTCCCAAAAACGATTTTTCACTTTTTGCTCAGACCAACCAATTAATTTTGCGAATGCGGTAGTATCAAAATTTTTGATTTCGTCCTCAATCATCATTAAATTGTAATAGGTTTTATTGGTCACAATTTTTTTCCCAGTTCGGTCGTAAACAATTCCTCGTGGTGGAGTGATTAATTTTCTTTTTTCAGCAATTTCTTGTGCTCGTAAAGTCCAACTTTCATCGACTACTTGCATATAAAATAAGCGGGATGCATAAATTAATCCAACAAGAACAATAAATACAATAATTACATATTTCCTGTTATCAAAATTCATCTTTGTTTAGATTTTCGTAGAAATATGGATTGAATTAGAAGGCAAATTCCAAGTGAAATTGGCATGGAAAGAATTGTTTTTTGAAAAACAAACCACATTTCATTAAACTTGAAAATCTCAATTAGAAAAAACCAAAAATGGTGAATTAACAACAACAATCCATGAACGGACAAGATCCAGCGAAATTCCATATTTTTTGTTGATAATTCCATTCCTGGGTCGTAGCCATCTCGAATTTCGAACATTTTGAAAAAATAGGGACGTAAATAGGCAATTAATAATGCTGAGGACGCATGTAATCCGAATGTGTTTGAGATAATATCAATACTTAAACCAAAAACAAAGGCAATTAGCATGCTCAAAAAAATGTTTAAATCGTATGGTAAAAGCAAAATATAAAGCGGATAAATCATAAATTGAATTCCATAGTCGATTTCCAGCTGGTTGAAAACCAAAGCTTGAGCTAAAACATACGCGATAAATTGAAATAAATATTTTATTAGCTGCATTATTCTTCTTCTTTGTCCTCAGGAATGAGTGATTCAATTTGATTTTGTTCTTCTTGAAAGATGTTTTTTATCACGTAAACACGTTGAATTTTTCGATAATCCTCAGAGAATAATATGGTTACATCCCACAGAGGTTTTCCTTCTACGGAACCGATTTTGTATATTTTTCCAACTGGAATTCCGTATGGAAATACTCCTGAGGCTCCACGCGTTACAACTTTCGACCATTTTTTCACCCGAATATCATTGGAAATTCCAGAAATTTTACCAAAACGAGCATGCGTTCCTCCCCATTTCAATAAACCAAAAGCTCCAGATTTTTCAATCATGACATCCAAATTGATGTTTTCTGTCAAAACGGATTCAACGATGGAAAAATGTTTACTTGCATGATGAATTACACCCACAACTCCAGCATCAGAAAAAACGCCCATTCCACGTTTAATCCCTTGTAAAGTTCCAGCGTTTAGTGTGAAAAAATTATTCCGTTTATCGAAAGTTGAATTAATTACTATTGCGGGAATAAACTCGTATTGTTGGTGATAAAGCGTATCGTCGATTTTTATGGTATTTCTATCAATTTTTATAAGGGAAAAAGGAGAGTTTTCTCTAAGTTTGATATTTTCTTTTTGAAGTTTGGTATTTGTACGTGAAAGATTTAATAATTTGGTGAAGTCATTTTTGTATCTAAAAAAATTTCCCACAATCACATTTGTACTTGTCAAGACCTGTGTTTTCGGGAAACTCATAAACGAAAAATAGATGTACAATGCTAGAATTTGAAGCAATGCAAACATTAAAAACACCTGAAATCTTTTAAAAAAAGCAATTAAATTGCGCATACAAAAATTTGAACCTTCAAAGTTAGAATAATTTCTTCAATTAAATGATTTTCAATTTGAATTTACGACGATTTTTCAATTTATTTTTCAAATTTCAATTTTTGGCTTAATAACCTTGTTTTGTTTATAACTTCAAGTTTATTTTGTAAATTCTAATGAATTTGAAGCGAAATTTGTGTTTATTAATTTATTTCAAATCATGAAAGCTTTATTTTTTATTTTCATTACAACAATTTTACTAGTTTCTGCGTGTGTTCCCGCCAAAAAATACAACGAGTTACTCGTGCGTGAAAAGGCGTGCACCGAAGAATTGGAGAATTTTAAACAAAGCTCCATTACCAATCAAGATAAGGCCAAAGAGTTGGAGGGAAAATTAGTGTCTATTCAAAATGAAATTTCAAATTTAAAGGAAGACACCTTACGATTGAGTGACAAATTGAAATTGGTTCAAACACAATATGATAGACTAATTCTTCAAAACTTGGAAATTGAAAAGAAACTCGAACAAGATAAAAATTCACGCATCAAGCAAACGGGTGTGCTTCAAAATGATTTGGATGCCAAAAATTTAGAATTACAACGCAAACAAGATGTTTTGACTGGTCTTGAAAAAGAGCTAAAGGCAAAACAGAATTTATTGGTAGATCGTGAACAAAAAGTTACGGATTTAGAAGAAGCCTTAAAGCGTAAAGATGAAGGAATAAAATCGCTAAAAACCAAGGTTGCTTCTGCATTAAGAGCTTACGATAACAAAGGTTTAACGGTAGTTGAAAAAAATGGAAAGATTTATGTGAGTTTGGATGCAAAACTGTTATTTCAATCAGGTAGCACCATTGTCGAGGAACAAGGTAAAAAAGCAATTGTTGATTTGGCCAAAGTACTAGAGAAAGAAAAAGAATTGGAAATTATTGTGGAAGGTCACACGGATACCGATAAATTGGAAGGAACATCTCATCCAAAAAGCAATTGGGAATTATCAGTTCTGAGAGCAACTTCAGTAGTTGAAATCATGACAAAAAATTCGAAAATTAATCCATCCATTTTAATGGCAGCTGGAAGATCAGAATTTCAACCAGTTGACGCAAAAGACAAAGCTAAAAACAGAAGAATAGAAGTGATTATTTCACCCAATTTGAATGCTTTGTTTGAGATGATTAATAAGTGATTTTTGCTTTACAAATAATGATGCCGTAGGTATCAAATGTTTTTAACGTCGGACTACGTCCGTCGTTAAAATAAATAATTAATTCGTTTTTGGCATGTGTTTTTGTTTAAAAACCATGACGAAAACCATTAAAATTAATAACTCAGGAAATAAATGGGTAATTCAAAAAAGTTATTTTAACCTCTATAAAAATTCATTTCATCCATATATTTACAGACTTTTTCTGTACACAAGTAGTTTACGTTTTTCCCGCTTTTGATTGTTTCACGGATAAAACTGGATGAAATTTTCATTGTTGGAGTTTCCTCACAAAAATGAATAGAAGGATGATTTTTTATTCTTTGAGTTTCTTCGCTTTCGGGCTGTGGATTTTCTAATTCTTGAATTGTCAAATTTCTTGGAAAAACAAAAATTTTATAATTTTCAAGGATGTATTCATAATTGAACCACTTGTTTAAAGTGCGTAAATTGTCTTCTCCCATGATTAAGGAAAATGTATTTTCTGGATATTTTTCCTTCAAATGAGCCAAAGTGTGTACCGTAAAACTTGGTTTAGAAAGTGAAAACTCAATATCAGATGCTCGTAATTTTGGATTGTCTTCAATCGCTACTTTAACCATGTTAAGCCTGTGGTAGTCAGCTAAAAGAGTGCTTTTTAACTTGAGTGGATTTTGAGGTGAAACTACGAGCCAAATTTGATCCAAATCCTCGTGTAAGGCAAAATGATTGGCAATAATTAAATGCCCAACATGAATGGGATTAAAGGTTCCGAAATATAATCCTACTTTCATTTTTGCAAAAATTTGCTTACCAAATCATGGGCATCTTGACAGGCAAGATCGAAATTGTCATTAATCAATATTTCATCAAATTCACCAGCCTTTTCCATTTCTATTTTGGCTTTTCCAATGCGCGTAAGAATTTTCTCTTCACTTTCGGTACTTCTATAACGTAAGCGTTTTTCTAATTCTTCAATAGAAGGTGCTTGAACAAAAATTGCTAAGGCCTGATTTTGAAATAGTTTTTTGATATTTAGTCCACCAATTACATCTACATCAAAAATTACCGCTTTGTTTTTTTGCCAAATGCGCTCAATTTCAGACTTTAATGTGCCGTAAAAATTATCTTTATAAACTTCTTCCCACTCAATGAATTCATTGTTCGAGATTTTATTTTTAAATTCATTTACATCGAAAAAATAATAATCTTTGCCATGTATTTCGTTTGTTCTTGGTTCACGACTACAGGCTGAAACTGAAAATTCTAATGGTAAATCAGTTGATAGCAAGTATTTTACAATAGATGTTTTTCCAGCACCTGAAGGAGCAGAGAAAATGATGCATTTGCCTTGATTTTCGAAAGTTTCCACTGAAATGAATTTTTGTTTAGTACTAAAGTGTATTTAAAATCTGTTCCTTAATTTTCTCCAAATTATCTTTCATGTTCACGACAATCTTTTGCATTTCAGCGTGATTTGACTTGCTTCCCAAAGTATTGATTTCTCTTCCAATTTCTTGAGTAATAAATCCTAATTTTCTTCCAGAAGCTGGAGTTTGCATAGTTTCCAAAAAGTAATCCAAATGATTTGTTAAACGCATTTTTTCTTCAGAAACATCTAATTTTTCCAAATAATAAATTAACTCTTGTTGCAATCTACTTTCGTCTATGGAAGTATTTTCAAGTTCTTCTAAGCCTTTTTTGATTTTATCTTTAATGATGTCAATTCTGCTACTTTCAAATGGTTCAATTTCACCTAACAACGTTCTAATTGCCTCAATTCTTTCAACGAATTCAGTTTCCAATGCTGCTCCTTCTTGCTTTCTAAATTCATTGAGGTTTTTCGCAGCTTGTTCAACCAAATCCAATAAAAAACTAATTTCTTCCTCGTTTATTTCTTCATTGGTTTGCACAAAAATATCTGGCATTTTAAGAATTAAACTCAAATAATCTGTGCTTTGATTTTGAGTTAATTCATTAATTTTTTTTAAATCATTATAATAACTAACTGCCAATTCTTGATTGATTTCCGTGTTTTTTGACGCTGCAACGTTTTCAATATTTACTGATAAGTCAATTTTTCCACGTTCCAACAATTCACCAGCTATTTTTCTAATTGCTAATTCTTTATCTCGATATGAGCTTGGTGTTTTTACATATAAATCAAGTGATTTGCTGTTTAAAGATTTGATTTCAACAGAAATTGTTTTGTGTTTAAAAGTTCCTGTTGTTTTTCCGTAACCGGTCATTGAATGTAACATCTATCGTCTTGATTTTTATGAAATTTGACACAAAATTACAAAATTAAAGCCAAATTTGATTCCGATTTTAGGTAAATTGTAATGCGAAATAGATATTAGCAGAAAATTGAATGATTATGGAAATTTTATTTACTTTTATGACGTGAAAATTTTGGTTTTAAGATTTAGTTCGATTGGTGATATTGTACTTACAAGTCCTGTAATTCGTTGTTTGAAAATGCAAGTTCGGAATGCGGAAATCCATTATTTGACAAAATCAAAGTTCAAGCAAATTCTCGAAAATAATCCTTCCATTGACAAACTGATTACTTTTGAAAAAAGCACAAATGAAGTTTTAAGTCTATTAAAATCAGAAAATTATGATTTTGTAGTTGATTTACACAATAACATTCGAACTTTAAGTTTGAAATCGAAGTTAGGCGTAAAAAGTGCAGCATTTCCAAAATTGAATTTCAAAAAATGGCTACTTGTTTACCTGAAGATTAACAAAATGCCTGAAATCCATATAGTTGATCGTTATTTTGAGGCGGTAAAATCTCTAAATGTTCACAATGATTTAAAAGGCTTGGATTATTTTATTCCAAGTGCAGATGAAATTAATGTGCCTCAAGTATTTAAATTGGAAAAGTACGTTGCAATGGCACTTGGTGCGCAATTTGCGACTAAACGCATGCCGGAAGAAAAACTGATTCAAATCATTGAAAAAATTTCTGCTCCGATTATTTTTTTGGGGGATAAAAATGATGCAATTGTTGCGAAAAAATTACTAAATCATTTTCCTGAAAAATTCATCATTAATGGGTGTGGGAAATATTCATTAAATCAATCGGCAAGTATTGTGAGGCAAGCAACTGTATTATTAACGCACGACACAGGTTTGATGCATATTGCAAGTGCTTTTAAAAAACAAATCGTAAGTGTTTGGGGAAATACTGTTCCAGACCTTGGAATGTATGCCTATTTACCTGAAAATAAAGAGAATTTGAGTATTCATCAGGTTCCAAATTTAAGCTGTCGTCCGTGTTCTAAAATTGGTTTTAAAGCTTGCCCCAAAAAACATTTTTCCTGCATGAATCTGCAAAATGAGCAAGAAATTGCATCCGATGTTTCTAATCGTTTCCAATTGCAGTAATCTTAAAAGCTTTTATGATTGGCAATTTTCATTGATAAATCGATTTTGTAATTCTAGCTATTTCAAAAAAAATATGTAACTTTGCCAGAATTTATTTCTTAATAACAAACAACAAATAAGTTCATGTCACTTTCAAATCTCCAAACAATTAAAGAAGGTCTTACTTTTGATGACGTTTTATTGGTTCCAGCATTTTCGCAAGTTTTACCAAAAAATGTGAGTCTAAAAAGCAAATTCACAAAAAATATTTCGGTAAATACACCAGTTGTTTCAGCAGCAATGGATACTGTGACTGAATCTAGTTTAGCAATTGCTATTGCCCAACAAGGAGGAATTGGAGTGATTCATAAAAGTATGAGTATCGCAGAGCAAGCATTGGAGGTTCGTAAAGTAAAACGTTCTGAAAGTGGAATGATTTTAGATCCTGTTACACTTCCAGAAAATGCTTTGGTAGAAGATGCTTTGAAAATCATGAAAGAGAATAAAATCGGTGGAATTCCTGTGGTGGATTCAAATCGAGTTTTAAAAGGAATTGTTACAAATAGAGATTTACGTTTTGAAAAAAATTACAAGCGTCCGATTACTGAAATCATGACGATAGAAAATATTGTCACCACCAAAGACGGAACAGATTTAAGCACTGCAGAAGATATTTTACAGGAGAATAAAATTGAAAAACTTCCAGTTGTAGACAATGAATATAGATTAATTGGTTTGATCACTTACCGCGATATTATTAAGGTAAAAGAACATCCAAATTCTTGCAAGGATTCTTTTGGTAGATTGAGAGTTGCTGCCGG
>CAZHLZ010000043.1:0-15084 GCA_964532475.1 uncultured Chitinophaga sp. | reverse complement strand
CCTAGGAACCACCAATAGGAATTACTATTTTATCATTTTCAAGAATCAAATTAGGGAAATCAATTGCGATAATTTTATCCAATCTTACGATAAACGATCTATGAACACGAATAAATTCAAGAGTTCCCATTTTTGCTTCAATGTCTTTCATTGTTGAATGAATTGTATATCGTGTATCCAAAGTGTTGATAACAACATAATCTTTCAAAGCTTCAATAAAATAAATATCTTTGGTATTAAGTTTAACTAATTTACTATTAGATTTAACGAAAATAAAGCCATCTGTTACTTCTTTATTATCAACTAAAGAAAATAGATAATCTCTTTCTTTTTCAAGTTCACGTGCTTTCTTATGCTTATACAAAGCCATTTCAATGGAAGTGTGCAAATCAATTTCTTTGAAAGGTTTGATAATATACCCATAAGGTTCAGTAACTTTTGCCTTACTTAATGTTGATTCATCCGCATAAGCAGTCAAAAATATGATTGGAATATTAAAATCCTTCTTAACAATTTCGGCAACTTCGATACCATTAATGTCACCTTTTAACATGATGTCCATTAAAATAATATCTGGATTTTCAGCTCTAACAAGCTCAAGCGCTTTGTCTCCAGTTGATGCAGCACCAACTACATTGTATCCCAATTTTTTTAAGCTATGTTGAATATCTTTCGATACGATCGATTCATCTTCAACAACTAATACATTAATAACACTCATCGGATCAAAGTTTTTGCTTTTCAAAAGTAATAAAATATTTTATACCATTCCCATTTTCTAATTTAATATCTCCATCCAATTGTTCAACCAAAGTAATAACTAACTGTAAACCAAGAGTTTCAGATTGACTAATATCAAAATTATTTGGAAGACCAATTCCATCATCACCAACAATTAAACTAATTTTATTGTTTTTTTCTTTTAATTCTAAAAATATATTTCCAGAAGTTCTGTCATTAAAGGCATACTTCATGGTATTTGTAATAATCTCATTGATAATTAAACCACAAGGAATTGCTTGATCCAAACTCAAATCAACCAAATCCACATTTTCCACTAAGTTAACTGTTAAATTTGAATTAAACTGATAAGATGAAATTAAATTCCGGACAAGTTCCCTGGAATAGTTCTTAAAGTTAATGGAAGAGAAGTTTGTGGTTTGATACAAATTCTCATGGATAATGGCCATGGACCTAATTCTATGTCTACTTTCTTCTAAAATTGCAAGGATTTTTTTGTCATCAATGTAAGAACTTTGGAGATTTAATATACTTGAAATAATTTGCAAATTATTTTTAACTCGATGATGCACTTCCTTCAAAAGCACCTCTTTCTCCTTTAAGGATCTTAGAATTTCTTTTTCACTACGTTTCTTTTGAGTAATATCATGCGAAACGATTGAAAATTCATTGACATTCCCAAAAATATCTTTGATAGGATTGAGATAAATTTCAAGCCAAATTTTATCATTATATCGGTTTATCATTTTAAGCTCCAATTGATAGGATTTTCCTTTACGTAAACCACTCACCAAATACCTAAAATAACGCAATTTTATAGGAGGTAAAATTTGACCAAAATATTGCTCAATATTAGTATTTACAGTTAATTCTTTTTGGGTATGATAATCGAAATAAATCTTACTTTGTTGGTTAAATGAGGAGACAATTAAGTCTGGATTAAGGGTAATCAATAAGGTGTTCTGAGAGCTATCAAAAATAGCTTTGGTACGCAAATATTCAGACTCCAATTTTAACTCTGCAGCTTTTTTATCGGCAATCTCTTTCTCTAAACGCTTGTTAGTTTCCTCAGCAATTTCAGCCCTCAAGACCTCCTTAGAAAGTTTATTTTGAAAAGAAACATCTTTTAGAATCAACAAACTTGCCTCCTCATTATTAAAAATAATGGAAACAATACTTAAATCAATCTCTACCGCTTTGGAATTAACAAAGAATTTTAATTGCTTCTGCTTCAGTTTTTTATCCTCTAAATGTTCATTAAAAAGTTTAAGGAATTTTGGGTAATTTAAACCAAACAAACGCTCATCAAAATGCAATTCATCTGGACTAACGCTTGGTAAATTAAATATTTTAAAAAATTCATTATTTACATATAAACAGACCTCATTTTTTAGAATAATAAAACCTTCTGGAGTATTTTCAACGATTGATTCAAAAGTTTTTTTACTGTTTTCCAAGGATCTAAAAGAAAAATTTCTTTCTGTTTCATCTCTGATCACACATTGAAAAAGCGAATTTCCTGAACTTGATAAAGAAACAATAGAAACAGAGGCTTCGATAAAGGAATTATTTTTACTGAAAATCCAATTAAATTTAGCTTGTTTGTTTTGTTTCAATTCTTTAAAAAGTGAATCGTATTGATTTTTTAATTCAGGAGATTGGTTGAAGGTAAAATCCCAAAGACTCATTTCATTTATTTCCTCATGATTTTTTCCTAATAATTCAACACCTTTTTGGTTGATATCTACAATTCTATCTTCGTCTAACAATAAAATTGAATCGTTACTTTCCTCATAAATTAAACGATACAAGTTTTCTTTTTCTTCAAGAGCTTTAGTACTTAAAGTAATATCTGTAATATCAACCACATTACCCTCCACTTGATTTTTTTCAAAATCGATGTAAAACCTAAAAACTAGGTAATAAACAATTTCATATTCATCAACATAAGTTTTGTTGTAATTAATAATTTTTTCCTTTAAGAGTAATTCATTTTTTATCGAATTCCATTCTCCATTTTCTGAAAAGAAGTCAATAGATAAAAACGATTTCTTCTTAAAAATATCTAAAAAAGCAGGATTACATTCAATGATATTTCCATCCAAGTTTAAAGTGAAAATTCCTGTTTGATTTCGAATAAATAAATTTTTGTATTTTTTTTCATTTTCACTAATTAATAAATTTTCCACTTTCTTTACCGTAACATCTTGAATGTTAGCTAAAAAGTAGGAACCTTTTTTTAGGTCAATTCTTGAAAATTTAATTTCTAAATACAATTTTTGATCAAACAATTTTTCCTTTACAATCACATCATCAGCCTTCAAAGCCACTAAAGAATCAAGATCATCCAAGTCAACAATTTGTGATAATCTATTTTCAATATCTTCAAGTGAATTGTATTTAAACAATTGTACAGATTCTAAATTATAATCAATTACAGAAATAAAATTTCCTCTAACTTGAAACAAAATAATCCCATTTCCAATGTTATTTACAATTCGTTTCAGGTATTTGTTATTATCCTGAATACTGTTAATCATCTTGTTTCTACTATTGTAAATAAAAAGGTAGAAAACACCAATACAAATAAAAAGAAAGAAAAATGGATAAAACCAGATAACTTTTTCTTGTAAATAAAATTGCTGAAGAATGATTAAAAAAAACAGCGTATTTAAAAAATAAATCAACGAATAAAAAAAACGTTGTGCTGCAAAATTCAGCGTTGCAAAAAGGGCAATAAAAAAGGCAAAATCAAATATTTTAAAGTCAACCTTCGCTAATTCGTATAAAACATAAACTGTTAACCCATTGAAATAAATAAAATATAAAATAGGCAAGTTACCTTTGAAAAAAGGCACAAATTTTTCTATAATCAGAATCAATGGAAAAATGAATGTTGCAGAAAAAACAACATAGAAGTATGGGTTCGGTGCGCCTATCCATTTAAAAACAAAGGCAAAAAGTGGACAGAGAATAAAAGCAAAAATCAACAACAAAATAGTCAAACGACTTGTGTCATTTCCTTTTTCATAATAATCATAAAAATGATGTCTTGTTGACTTTTTTAATTCATTCATTTACAGCGACTTTAAGTCTAAAAAATTTAAAAATAGAGGAAGATACAAATTCATTTTTGATTTTCCAAATCTCTTTTTGTCTTTTGATTTATAATAAAGAAAAATAAAGAATTTTATAATTAAACATTTTATTCCTTTTATTAAGCTTGTTAATAAGTTCATAAAAATATAAAAAAATATTTGATTTTATGACTTATGACACAATTATGCCTATTTATTAACAAATTATTTCCTTTCAATTAATTGATTATGAAGGATAACAAGTGGGTTGTTAACAATTGTTTAAAACAAAAGATGTGCATAAAAACTTTTTAAAAAACATTCATTTTTTGTTTCAAACTCTGTGTATAAAAAAGGATAGATTAGAATAACTTTCCTTGTTATATCCTTAAATATTTTTCAAATGCGTCACAGCAATTTAAGAAGCAAGTAAAAGTTATTTTTCTTATCAAAAGTTTATTAACAGTGTAATCAATTATTCTGTTTACAAAAAAAACAAAAACGTCATTGATTTATAAGGCATTAGAAATAGTTGAAAAATTCATTTGTCAATAATTTCATCAATATGTTAATAAACTTTATCTTTGAAAAAACTTTATAAAATGAAAAAAATTATTCCGATTGGTTCTGATCACGCAGGCTTTGAAATGAAGTCAAAAATAATAAAATATTTGGAAGAAAAAGGATATTCTTTAAAAGATAAAGGTTGTTTTTCTGCGGATAGTATTGATTATCCAGATTTTGCACATCCTGTAGCAGAATATGTAGAAAACCATCATGATACTTTAGGTATTTTATTGTGTGGAAGTGGAAACGGAATAAATATGACGGCAAATAAACACCAAGGAATTAGAAGTGCTCTTTGTTGGACAGCTGAAATAGCTCAATTGGCTCGTCAGCATAACAATGCAAACATTCTTACTTTACCAGCTCGATTTATCTCTGATGAATTGGCATTTGAAATAGTAGATGTGTTTTTCAACACTGAATTTGAGGGTGGTCGTCATCAAAAAAGAGTTGAAAAAATTGCCTTGTAATGAAAAAAATATTTTTCCTTTTTCTTTTTGTCTCTTCCTCTGTTTTTTCACAAGGGGAGAATTATTTCCTAAATTTAATAGATTCAGTAAAAATTAGAAGTCACGTTGCTGTCTTGGCACATGATTCTTTGCAAGGAAGAAATACAGGTGAAGAAGGACAAAAAAAAGCAGCTCATTATTTACAAAAGGAATTCAGAAAATTAAAAATGGATTCTTTAACGGATGGTTATTTTCAAAAATTTGTATTAAATGACAATCAAATTGGTGCTCCTTTGAAATTTAACAAAATTATTTTAAGTCCCCAAGTTGATTTTGCGTCTTTTTCAGATTTAAGTGATTTTTCCTTTTCAACAAAAAAAATAAAATCAATTTCGTATTCAGATTTTAAAGAATTGAAGCTTATTCCTTTTAAAGAAGTAATTATTTCCAACGTAAAGTTTAAGGATATCAACATGGACTTGATTAGAAATTCTAACATTGAGTTTGTTTTTATTGTAATTGATGATTTCAATCCAGCTGTTTTTGAAGTGGATAAACTTTATAATGCTATTAAAAATGAATGGAAACAAAAGATAATTTACATTGATTCAAAAAAAATCAAGCAGGTAAAAAAGAAAAATTCTTTGAGTATTGACAATAAAATTTTGGATAAACGTGTTGAAACTGAAAACGTGATAGCGTATATTCCTGGTTCGGATCCAACATTAAAGGATGAATTTATTGTAATTAGTGCACATTACGATCATCTTGGAAGCAAAAACGGAAAGGTGTTTAACGGCGCTGATGATAATGCATCGGGTACTGCGGCACTTTTAGAATTGGCTCGAGTATATAAGGAGGCTGAAAAGACAAATGAACAAGGTAAACGTTCCATTTTATTTATTTGCTTTACTGGCGAAGAACACGGTTTGTTGGGTTCAGAATTTTATGCTAATAATCCTTTGATTCCTTTAAAAAAGACAGTTGCTAATTTTAACATCGATATGATTGGCAGAAAAAATAATGACTTGGAAAAAGAAAAATTTTCCGTTTACGCCATTGGTTCCGACAAAATTAGTTTGGATTTTCACAAGCAGCATGAAAAGGCAGTTAAGGACTTCGAAAAACTGAATATTGACTACAAATACAACGATCCAAAAAATAAAGAAAGGCTTTATTATCGCTCAGATCATTATAATTTTGCGAAAAATGGCGTTCCAAGCATTTTTTATTTCGGTGGATTTCATGAAGATTACCACAAAATTACAGATGATATTGAGAAACTAAATTTCTCAAAAATCGCCACAATCTGTCAATTAGTCTTTTTAACTAGTCATCGCATTTTGAATTTATAAGCTTGGACGAATATCCTTCAGGTTCAGCTGCAAAGTTTCTTTTCCATTCCATAAATTTGTTTCCAAGGTGTAGAGAATATCCAAAGGTTCATTTGAATTTACAAGATCAATTTTTTCAGCCAAATTAAACCCAATGGCAGGAATTTCTATGCCTGTATTTGGTTGTGAAAGCACAAGTTTTAAGTGCAAATCTTTCAAAACACGCACATCTTCCACGTACACATTTTCGGAAACAAATACAGGTTTCATGTTTAATGGTCCATGAGGTTCTAGTTGATTTAGCACACGTTTAATCTTTGGAATTTCGTAAATGTTTTCATTTTTGGTAAATATTTCAGTAAATGAAAGTTTGTAGTCAATGGTTTGTTCCGCTTGCATATCAGCGTTTGATAGTGATTTTTGAACCACCTCTTCAAATTTATTTTTAAAAGCTTCCAAATTTGATTCTTCCAAGGTCATTCCAGCGGCAAAAGCATGTCCACCAAATTGTTCCAAATAAGCACTACAACTTTCTAAGGCATCATGAATGTTTAGTCCTTTGATACTTCTTGCTGAACCAGTAATTTTATCATTTGACTTAGTGAAAACAATTGTAGGTCTGTAGTGTTTTTCAATCAAACGAGAAGCCACAATACCTATTACACCTTTGTGCCAATCTTCTTTATAAACAACTGTTGATTTTTTAGTAGGGTAGGAGTCGTCTTCTGCAATGATTTCGAGAGCTTCTTCCGTAATAAATTGATCTAATTCCCTACGTTCTAAATTATCTTGTTCAATACTTTTTGCCAAAAACTTTAATTCATTCAGATCTGATGAAATTAAAAGTTGAACCGCTTTTTTCCCTTCGTGAATTCTACCTGCAGCGTTTATTCTTGGTGCCAAAATGAAAACAACATTTGTTAAAGTAAGAGGCAATTCTTTTTTTGCTTCAATTAACAACTGTTGAATACCCAAACTTGGTTTTTTATTAATTAGTTGTAATCCATAGTAGCAGAAAACACGATTTTCACCAGTAATTGGAACAAGATCCGCAGCGATGCTTAAAGCCAAAAGATCAAGATTTTGATATAAAATAGTTTTATCCCATTGATTCTGTTCATAAAGTGCTTGTAGTAATTTAAAACCTACACCACAACCAGAGAGTTCTTTATAAGGATAGGAGCAATCCACTTGTTTTTGATCGAGAACGATTGCATCCGGAACTGTTTCTCCAGGTTCATGGTGATCACAAATTATGAATTCTATTCCTAAATTTTTTGCGTAATTAATTTTATCGTGCGCTTTTATTCCGCAGTCTAATGCAATGATTAGTTTAATTCCTTTTTTATGTGCGAAATCAATTCCTTGAAAGCTAATTCCGTAACCTTCTGCATATCGATCTGGAATGTAAAAATCTAAATTTGATAAATGAGTTGAGAGTACTTTCCATAAAAGTGAAACAGCAGTTGTGCCGTCCACATCATAATCGCCAAAAAGAAGTACTTTTTCGTTTGTATCAATTGCTTTTTGAAGTCTATTTACCGCTAAATCCATGTTTTTCATCAAAAATGGATCGTGTAAGTCTGTAAGATTTGGTCTAAAAAAGGCTTGCGCTTCACCAAAAGTTTCAATTCCACGTTGGATTAATATTGTGGCGAGTACTTCTTCGATATTTAAACTTTGAGATAAAGAACTAATTTTTTCCTGTACAGGTTTTTCTTTTACTTTCCAGCGTTTTTCCATAGGTTTTTTTGAATTAAGTTGTAAAATGAAGACTAAAGTTAAATAGAAAAAATCGAATAAAAAAATTGAACGTAAAAAAACTTAAATAAATAGTGAAACAACTTTTATAATAATTTTGGTCTTCTTTAATAGGAGTAAAATTTCAATTTTTCATGTCTAATGATTTTTCCGTACCTTTGTAAAAATTATGCTCGAGATGAACACAAGAAAAACAAAAAGTACCACTAGTACAAGAAACGCAAAACCGGGAGATAAAAAATCTTCATTCAAAAAATCCTCAACTACTTCAAGTTCAAAACCTGGACCAAAGGCAAAAGGCACAACGGGACCAAAAAAGGAAACTTCCAATCTTCCAAAGGACGACAAAAAAGACAATAGACGTTTTTTTGAGAATAAAGAACGTGTTCGTAAAGGCGATCCAATGCCAACCTTTAACGAAAACGAAATAAGACTAAATAAGTTTTTATCCAATGCAGGAATTGCTTCTAGAAGAGAAGCGGATGTTTTGATTCAAACTGGAGTAGTTTCCGTAAACGACGTGATTATTACTGAATTGGGTTATAAAATCAAACCTGGTGATGTAATCAAATATGACGGAGAGACAATTAATGCTGAGAAAAAACGTTATGTTTTATTAAATAAACCAAAAGATTTTATTGTAACTTTAGACGATCCAATGGGACGAAAAACAGTTATGTCTTTGGTTGAAAAAGCGTGCAAAGAAGTTGTTTATCCGATTGGTAAAATGGAACGTGAAGCAACTGGTTTATTACTTTTTACGAATGATGGCGATTTAATCAAAAAATTAACGCATCCAAAGTATAAGGCAAACAAAATTTACCACGTCGAAACATCCAAAGCGATTTCATTGGAAGATATTGAAAAATTAAAAAGTGGAATTTTTCTTGATGATGGAAAAATCGCTTGTACTAATGTTGAGTTTGTAAAAGATTCTTCCCCAAGAGATGTTGGTGTTGAATTAAGTTCAGGCAAAAACAAAGTGGTACGTAGGTTGTTTGAATCATTAGGTTATCAAGTTGTAAAAATTGACCGTGTGAAATATGCGGGTTTAACAAAAAAAGATTTACCACGTGGTTTTTTTAGACATTTAACAGAAAAAGAAGTTGCTTTTTTAAAAATGAGTTGATTATGAATTTCTCCGTTTTCACAAAAATATTCGGAATTTTTTCCCTACTTTTCTTTGCGTTTTCATGTAAAACTGAAGGCTCGCAAAACCCTTATTCTGACTTCTTTTATCCTTATGACGAAGAGGCAAAGTTTTATGTTTATCGTGATGTTGTGCATGGTCTAAATGAAAAATTTTACCGTGTCTATGGCGTAGATGATTCTCACGGAAAACATATAATTGTAGAAAATTATTCCAGCGATGGTAGAATTATTGAGGCAATAAATTACAATTACGACAGTTTAAGTGTTATCGACCACATGGTAGTTGACAGAAATTCACAAAAAGTGAAAACCTTACTTCTGAAAAATAAATTGTTTCCCATGCATCAAAATGACCGCACTTGGTTTGCAAGTAAATTTCCAGGTGTTATGGATTCAACTTTGTTTTTGAGTGAAACAAAAAGATCTTTCTTTAAATCAACGCCTTTCAAAAGTGAGGTGATGGGTGAATCGAAAAACACTATCGTAACACTGGATACCATAAGATTAACGGTTTTAAATCCTTTTACAAAAAAAGAAAATGCACAAATGGCTGTATTTAAATCTTATTTTGCGGAAGGAGTAGGCCTGGTAAGAATTCATGATTTAAACATGAAAACAGAATTAAAATTGGAACGAATTTTGACCCAACAAGAATGGGTTCAAATGATGCAAAGATAATTTAAAAGGATGAAAACTAAATTTTTATGTCTTTTTTTAGCTGCCAGTTTCCTTAGTGTAAGTAATTTCTCTGAGGCGCAACGCACGTATAATAAAATGAAAAAAATTTCTAATGGAAATGGAACCTTGGGAATCAATTGGGGTTACAATAGAAGTTTTTTTTCATCAAGTGACATACAATTTAAAAGCCGAGTGTATGATTTTACCTTGAAAGGAGCAAAAGCAAGTGACAATCAAAGTAAAGGAGTTGGAAATTTTTTACAATTGAGTAAATTCACCATTCCGCAATACAATTTAAATGTATTGTATTATTTCAAAGATAAATTTGCGATTAATGCTGGAATGAGCAAAATGAAATACCTAATGAATGATGCTAATCTCGTTTTCATTGAAGGTTATGTCAACGATGGTGTTGATAGTATTTTTTCTGGAAACTATTCCAATCAGGAAATTGTAACCAACGCAAAAGATTTTCATTACGAAAACGAAGTTAATTTTTTTCATTTTGACTTAACACGAACAGAAAAACTGGTTCAAAATAGAGCCAAAAATTTTGCAATTTGTTTAAATTTGGGTCTAGGTTTAGGTTTTGCACTCAACTCAAACGATTTCAATTTTGAAAAAAAATACTCCTACAATACTAAATCTTTATCTGGAATTGGTATCAATGCTTCAGGATCATTACGTTTTGAGTTTTTCAAAAACTTTTTTATTCAAACAGAAATTAGTGGTGGATCAATCCAACAAACTAATATAAGAACGCGATACCAAGACAAAGATGTTTTTGCAAAGCAACAGTTTTGGTATGGACAGCGAGCAATTTCCTTTGGAGTATTATTCTACTTCAAGCCTGTAAATGGTTGCAACGATTGTCCAAATTGGAATTAATTTACACTTTCAGCAAAAATTGCTTGAATAAACAGATTTCCAAAAAACTTGTAGCCTTCACTATTAAAATGCAGTAAATCAGAGTCTACCATTTTTCTTTTGGCAAAGGAATGAATGGAATTTTCACCACCCATAATTTTATTCCAATCCCACAAAGCAACTTGTTCCTGACTGCAAACAGAAATAATGCTTTCATTCACAAATTTTAAATGACTCGGTTTTTTATTCTGATAAAATGTATCAGGAGCTGTCATGAATATTAGTTCTGTTTTGGGAGAAATTTCTTTTATTTTTCGAATAAAAAGAGTTAATTTTTTTGGAAATGTATTTTGATTCAAATCTTTAAAGTAAGAATCATTTGTACCTAAAGTAAAAATAATTAATTGTGGTTTCAAGAGTTCAATGTGGTCGTAAATTCGCAATGCATAATAAAAATCAGAAAACTGTGCACCAGAAACCCCAAAATTGGAATAGGAAGTAGTATTTTCTTCTCCGTGTTTTATGGCTTTCAGTGCAAAAAAGTCTTTCTGTTCTTTATTTTTTGTGTTAAATTTGATTCTGCATGATTTAACCTTTCTGGAAAATGAAACTGTAAGTAAGTTACTTGTTTTATTTGTTTCACTATTTATCTTTCCGCCTTTGGTACATGTGATCTTGTCAGAAGAAAAATCTTCATGTAAAATTTGAAATGAAGAAATTTTTTCATCAAAACTAAAATTAAAACTAAAATTCTCTTCCAAGGTTGAAAAAGTTCTTCCAGATACACCCGCCAATAAATGAGGATTATTTCTAATGTTTTCAGCGGTGAATTTCCCTTTTTTTCTTTTTAATTCTCGATTTGCATATAAATCTGTAAAAATAAGTGAAGGTAAAAACCAGCCTTTATTACATGAAACACCTTCTTTTTCAAAACCATTTAAGATTCCTTTAGAAAACTCACCAATTTGCACATGTGAATCACCAAGATGAAGAATCTCAATTTTTTCACCATTTTTTAATTGAAATAAAATGTTTTTTAAATTTTCCGAAACAAATTCCAATTTATTGTTCGCCATCATTTCCAAATCCGCTTCATCTCGTTTAAACGAAAAGGAGAAAAAAAGAATTAGCAAAAAATAAAAATAGTTCATGAAAGTATTTGAAGCATAAAAGTAAGAAAATATTATGAGTCAAAAGAAAACTTAAAACTTGCCGGCAAAAACTTATTTCTTAAAAATAGAATGAGATTTAGTTAAGCAATTTCTCTAAAACTCTTTTTTTTGTATCTTTATCCTATGAAATCAATATGTTTAATCGAGGACGAAGAAAGTTTATCCGATTTAATAAAAATGAATTTGGAATTGGAAGGGTATCGCGTGGAAGCAATTCAGCACGGAACAGAAGCCTTTTTGCAAGCCGACGATATGGACAAATATTCCCTTGTTATTCTCGATGTGATGCTTCCAGAAGTGAGCGGTTTAACCATTTGTAAGGAAATTAGAAAATACAGCAAGGTTCCAATCTTATTTTTATCTGCCAAAGGAACAACGCAAGATCGAATAGTGGGTCTGAAGTTAGGGGCTAATGATTATTTGCCAAAACCCTTTGATTTAGAGGAACTTTTACTTCGAGTTCAAATACTAATTGATGGAGTTGAAAATCAAAATGACGTGTTATCAAGTATGCAAATTGGCGATTTCACAATTGATTTCACAAGTTTTGTTGTAAAAAACCCAAAAACTGGTTTTCAAGAGGAACTTACCAAACGCGAAATCGGCTTGTTAAAACTATTTTATACAAAACAAGGATTGGTTGTTTCTCGTGAAGAAATTTTAGATGAATTGTGGAACGATGATCAATATCCAAGTTCAAGAACTATTGATAATTACATTTTAGCTTTTAGAAAAATCTTTGAAATCGACCCGAAAAATCCAGTGCATTTTCACAGCATTAGAGGTGTAGGGTATAAATTTATTTTGTAAAAAGCATGGTCAATTAAAAAATAATACTTAATTTCAATCAACAAAACCTAAAATATGTTAGAAAAAATACAACTAGAAAAAGTTTTATTTCTTGACATAGAAACTGTTCCACAGAGTTCTACATTTCAAGAAATGGATGAAACATCAAAAAAATTATTTGCGCTTAAAAACAAAGCAAGATTTAATTCCCTATCTCAAGATGCTGCTTTCAAAGATAAATCGGAGGCAGAAATTAACGAAGAAATTTTCAAACAAACCGGAGGAATTTTAGCCGAATTTGGGAAAATAATTTGCATCACTGTTGGTTTCGTGCGTGAGACTAGAACAGGAAAACAATTGCGTTTAAAATCATTTTATCACGACGATGAAGAAACCTTGCTCAATGATTTTGTAAAATTGCTAAATAATAATTACAATACTCCTTACGATATTTTGTGCGGTCACAATGCTAAGGAATTTGATTTTCCATACATTTGTCGTAGGTTGTTGATAAACGGAATCAAATTACCACATATCCTAGACATAGCAGGAAAAAAACCATGGGAAATTTCACATTTAGACACCATGGAGTTATGGAAATTTGGCGATTACAAAGCTTACACTTCCTTGTCCTTGTTATGTCATGTATTTGGAATTCCAACGCCAAAAGACGACATTTCTGGTGCAGATGTTTCTCGCGTATATTATCAAAACGAAAAAGACGTTTATTCGTCTGGTTTAGAAAGAATTAAATCATATTGTGAAAAAGATGTTTTAGCTTTAACGCAATTATTTTTAAAAATGAGAGGCGATAATCTGTTGTCGGAAGATGAAGTTTATTTCTCTGAAAATTAATTAACTATGAAAAACCTATTATTTTTTGCTGGATTACTCCTTTTCTTTGCTTCATGCGACGGAACCTTTGTAACCAAAAACATCATCGACTCTAAGACATTTACTTTTGAGCATGCAGGTGAAGTTCAAAATTTGCTGATTGAATTAAAAGAAATAAAAACTTTTACTCGAAGAAACGGAATTTTTAGTGGAGACCCAGGTCCAGTTGAAAGAACGACCACCTTTGATTATGCGATTTACGCCTCTGTGAGTGATAACGAAGGTGCACATGAAATTTTCGAATATCCGTGCAAAAAAGAAGAGAAATTAGATGATTTTATTTCTAAAATTAAGATTAAAAGATCAAATGACCGCACACATTTTGCTTTAGGATACAACAATCAAACAATTGGAGTTTGGCATTCGATGATGCGAGTGAGTTTTTTAGCTGCTTATCCGTTAAACCCGAAAGGTTTTGATAGTTATGAGTTTAATAAACTCAATTTTAATAAATTCAATAAGCCCCGAAAAGATTTATTGGCTCACGTCACAAAATCAAATACACTGTTGGTTTCAGACAAACAATTGCATGATATTTTGATTAAACTGAAACCTCAAGATGAGTTAAATTATGAATTAAGTTATGTGATTGCCGAGGCATCTTTCTTTCAAAATGAAGAATATCAAAAATCGATCATTAATCATTGTAAAAACGACAAAAACTGGAGATACAACGCCTTAAAATCGATCAAAAATAAAAAATCTAATTTGAGTAATGACCAATACATCTCAAGATTGCATGCTATTGGAGGAAATAAGGAATTAGCAAAAGAAGACGAATATCAATACAAAATTTTTAAGTCAACAGGAGATTTTCAGTACTTTCACGATCGAATTTCCAATTCTACTTATTTATTTCCTGAGAAAATCAAGAAAAACTTGATTGTTGATTTTAAATATAAATTAACTCATGTTTGTAATTTAACATCAACAGAAATAAATCAATTTTATGAAAGCATTGAATTTGCAGAAAAATTAGGTGTTAAAAAACCCTTCGATTTATTTTTTGAAAGTTATCAAAAGTCCAATTGCTATTCAAAAACCTTATACTCACTTAGTGATGAATTTTTATTTCCAAGTGTTGTTTTGGGTGAATCGGACAAACGCGCTTGGATTAATTTTGTAGTGAAAAACTTTGCTAGCATTAGTTCAACGAATAGAAGTTGGGCATATAGTAGAATTGAAAACCACATTAGTTGCGAACAGAAAAGAGCTCTTTTACAAAAATATAAAAAAGACATTGATACTTTTGATGATATGGAAATCCCTGAGTGTAGGTAGTTTGTTGAAATATATTTTTGAAATAATTACAAAATCACTATTGATTTTTATTCAATTGATTTGGTTATGAAGATTAAAAGTCTCATTGTAATGAATAATAAAAAATGTTTGTGCCACGAATTACACTAATTTACACTAATTAATTTGTGCAAATCAGTGTAATTCGTGGCAAACTTTTATTAGCTAAAGGGAAATGCTTTATAGTGCCTAGTTTAAAACATTCTTGTGATTAACAATTAAACAACCAATAGTTGTCAAATACAACTAAAAGTAAACTAAATACAACTAAAAGTGTTTGCTTATTTTTGTGTGGAAAAATGAG
>CAZHLZ010000042.1:0-15102 GCA_964532475.1 uncultured Chitinophaga sp. | reverse complement strand
ATGGGATTTGTCTAAAATTGACGTTCCAGGAATGACTGAATCAAAAGCAACTTTCGTTTTCGGACAAATGAATGAGCCTCCTGGAGCGCGTGCTCGTGTGGCTTTATCTGGTTTGACAATGGCAGAATATTACCGTGATGGTGAAGGTGACGGACAAGGGAAAGATATCCTTTTCTTCGTTGACAACATTTTCCGTTTCCCGCAAGCTGGTTCTGAGGTATCAGCACTATTAGGACGTATGCCTTCTGCGGTAGGTTACCAACCAACATTAGCAACTGAAATGGGGCAAATGCAAGAGCGTATTACTTCTACTAAAAACGGTTCGATTACATCTGTACAAGCGGTTTACGTACCCGCGGATGATTTAACGGATCCAGCTCCAGCAAATACATTTGCTCACTTAGATGCAACAACAGTACTTTCTCGTAAAATTGCAGAGTTAGGAATTTATCCTGCAGTAGATCCATTGGATTCTACTTCAAGAATTTTGACTGCTTCCATCTTAGGTGATGCACATTATGATTGTGCAATGAGAGTAAAAATCACGTTACAACGTTACAAAGAATTACAAGATATCATCGCGATTCTTGGTATGGATGAGCTTTCTGAAGAAGATAAATTAATCGTTCACAGAGCAAGAAGAGTTCAACGTTTCTTATCTCAACCATTCCACGTTGCAGATCAATTTACAGGATTAAAAGGAGTTTTAGTAGATATTCAAGATACAATCAAAGGTTTCAACATGATTTTAGATGGTGAAATGGATCAATATCCTGAGGCTGCATTTAACTTAAAAGGAAGTATCAGCGACGTTATTGAAGCTGGTGAAAAAATGCTTTCTGAAACTGTTTAATTTATAAAAAATGAAATTAGAAGTTATCACACCTGATTCTAAGGTTTTTGCTGGTGAGGTTTCAGCAGTTCAATTTCCTGGAATCGATGGTTCTTTTCAAGTTTTAAACAATCACGCTCCGCTTATTTCGGCTTTAAAGCAAGGAAATATCAAGGTAGATTTAACTGAAAACTTCGAAAGCGACGAAAAAACACATGCTTCCATACAAACGAGCTCCAACACGAAATCCATTTCGATTTCTATTAAAGGCGGTGTGGTTGAATTGTTAAACAACAAAATTATCGTACTCGCAGAGTAAGAATAGTATATTTTTTTTGAAAAGGGATTTGGGAAACTGAGTCCCTTTTTTTGTGGACGTAAATTAAATTTTAGATTTGAAATTAATCCAAATTTTATTTTACTTTCTAATTTTTTTTTCATAGTTTTGCTTAAATCTTAACACGATATTATGAAAACACTAATTAACATTCTATCTATTGCTATTGTTTTTTTACCATTAAATTTATTTGGACAAGGAATCATGGCACCACTAACAAGCGGACAAAGCGATTCAACTACCCCAAAATTATCTGAAATTTACAATTACAACCAAACTTTAGATACCTTAAATTCAAGATGGAGAAAAAAAGATTTTGCACGTTATTTGTTTTCTGAAAATAATAAAATTTCAGCTACAAGTGATTCAGAATATAATTTTGATGATTATCATACTGCCTATAAAAATTTCGTAGAGTCAGAGTTATACTGTACAAATGATGATAAATCAGACTGGAAATCAATTGGACCCAATTACCTAGCAGAACAGAAAAATGGGTGGGTAAGTGCAGTTTACGCTTTTCCCGATAACACATTATCTACTACTGGTGCAAATATGGACAATGTATTTTTATTGGGTACAAGAATGAGCGGTATTTTCAGGACTGAAGACCATGGTGAAACATGGAATTGTGTTACAGACAATTTACCTTATCCCATAAACGGTATCATTGATATTGTTGGTGACCCATTCAATCCATTTCATATTATTGCTACTGTTGGAGAAAAACAATTTAATAATAAAAAAGCAGATTTATTATATACCTATTTAGTTAGTTATGATGGAGGAGAAACATGGGTAAGAGGAGAAGTTTTCACGGAAGATGGAATGGAGATACCATTTATGGTAAATACTATTTTTCACCCTACAATTCCCAATTTAATCTTTTCCTCCATGGATGACGATTTAATGTTGTATTCATCGAATGGTGGCCAATCTTGGAAAAAATTAAACGCACCAGCAGACCATCCTGTTTACAATTCAGAAATTATTGGAGAAAAAAACTATAAATTACATCATCGTAACGCTAAGATATACGCATCTAGTCAAAATTTTTATTTAGTAACCGACAACTATTATAATGAAAGCATGTTTTTCTTTGAAGGGGAATTGATTTTATCTGGAAGCAATGTGTCTGTTAATTGGAAAAGCGCAGATCAAAGTATTTTCGATTTAAATGGTGATCAGGTCGATCGAAATCTTGGTACATTGAAAACAAAAAATCTGAAGATTTCAAATTATGCACATAACAGATTATTATTTTTATCGCATGAAGAATCACCAAATGTAGATTTAACTCCACCAATTCAAATTGATGATGTAATAAGGGCAAAAGGTGATTTAGATATGGGATACACTATTATTTGTTCCCATAGAACGAGTTTAGAAAACCTAGAACTAATCTTCCATCAAGGTTGGAAAAATGAAAAGTGTGAATTTGTACAATCACCAAATAATATTGATAATTATTATGTTGCTGGTATAGCAGGGTTTAGAAGATATCAGACTAATGATTGCACAATTCCTCCTATAAATATAAATGGAAGTACATTTGATGGATATCATGCCGATGCACGATCTTCAATTATTGTGACAAGAAATGGCATGGACCACCTTATCTTAGGCAATGATGGAGGTATAGCAGAAATTGCAAATGCAAATGGTAGCTTTTTACCTAGAATTTTAAATGGTAATTTATCCATAAATCTAATTTATACAGTTTCAATAGATCAAAAATCAGGCAAAATAATTGTAGGTATGCAAGATAATGAACATCTGGTGTATAATGAAAATCAAGGATGGGAGCCGATAGAGACAAGTATTGAGGGTTCCACAGCAATGATTTATGAAAAGGATCCTAATATATATATATGGGATTACGGATTATACTCTTATTTATATTCTACAAATAATTATTTTTTTCCAATTACTAATGTTCCTGGACTAGAATTACCTACTTCATCTGAAAATTACCGTCATTATCCAGAAAGATTCACAATTTCTTTAGCAAAAGTTAGTAATACCAATGATAATAGGTTATTGATGTTAAAGGGACAAAACATTATCGAATTTAAGCAATTACCAAATACTGATCACATGGGAGCGATTGGAATTTGTCAACGTAATCCAAGATATATTTTTACTGGACCTCGAAATGTAAGTGGCTTTAATGAAGCACCAAAACTTTATCGTTCAGCAGAAGATGGTGATGTTGATTCTTGGGTATCTTTAGAAAATTCAAATGTAACCTTTGATGGCGGAAGCGGTACTTTAAATCAAGTACTAGATTGGAAATTTGTTAATAGTATTGGTGTTGACCACATTAATCCACAATTACTATACGTTGGAGCCTCAGGTATTGCAAAGGCAAACAATGAGATTAGAAATGAATATTTAAGAGTTTTGAAATCTGAAAATGGGGGTGATTCTTTCATTGATTTTTCTCAAGGTTTACCCGCAATTCCTGTAACTAAAATTTTAACCATTGAATCCGATAATCATTTAGTATTTGTTGGAACCTATGCTGGAGTTTATTACAGACACGATGGTATGGAACGTTGGGAATGTTTTAATAATAATTTACCCAAAACTTTTATTACTGATTTAGATTACAATTACTGTACGAAGGAGTTATTAGCATCAACTTTTGGTCGTGGTGCTTGGAAGTCTCCTGTCTTAAACATTGACGTTACATCAAGTTATGCAATTGAAATCACTGAAAATACCATTTGGGAGAATACGCCCCTAAGCTTTAAAGAAAATATTCGAATTAAGGCTGGTAAAACATTAACTATTAATAATAATGTTATTTATTTTGAAACTGGAAAAAAAATCATCGTGGAACCGGGTGCAAGACTTAATGTTACCAATGCACGACTAACCTCTATGTGTACTAATTTTTGGCAAGGAATTGAAGTTTGGGGTAATGCCTCACTCTCACAAGCAGCAGCAAATCAAGGTTTAGTGCAATTGACCAACGCAACTATTGAAAATGCTCAAAATGGTTTGAGTTTTATGAAACCTGGTGATTGGTCAACGACTGGAGGATTTGTCTTTGCTACGAAAACGACCTTCAAAAATTGCCGACGAGGTGCCGAGTTTTTGGCTTACCATAATTATTCTACTTCAAGCCCTAACATTGAAATTAAACATCGAGCATTTTTTAATAATTGTTCATTTATTTGGGACGAAGATTTTAATCATCCATCATTACCACATGCAATAACGATGTATCATGTGAATGGTGTGCGCATTTCAGGCTGTGACTTTATTGATGAACGAAGCCAAGAAATTACTACACCACGTGTAAAAGCAATTTTCACCTTGGATGCTGGTTATTCTGTCGTTGGTCGTTCAACAATTACTTACCCTAATGAAGAGCCTCTGCATACTGAGTTTAGTACATCAGATATGGATGTAAACATCTTTTCGAAAATGCATACTGGTATTGAGGCAATGAATGCAAATACCCCTTATACCGTAACAGTTGATCATTCACACTTTAAGAATTCTTTCATTGGCCTAAATATTAAAGCTATTGATAATGCTGTAACCACAAGAAATTACTTTGAATTAGACCCCAGCTCTACCGCTGAAGATTTACAAGTTATGCTTATGCAAAATTTTGATAGAAGCACTGGCTATGTAAATGAAGGAAACATTTTTCGAGGCAATAGTTCTTATTTATGTCGTGGAACGACTATTTACAATTCTGGATTGGAAGCAAACCTTGTTCGTAACAACAAGTATTATAATCTACAAGTTGGTAACGCCGCTTATTATATGAATACGAATGATAATGAAATTATAGACCAATCAAAAGGACTTGAATGGAATTGTAACAAGAATTATGACGGTAAACTGGATTTTAAAAGTTATAATAGTTCAAATAATATTCCTTTTCAGGGCGTACTCTTTTTTCAAGGAAACACCAATCAGGCATCAGGCTATGTCTTTTCGCAAAACATTAATTATGAATTACCTCTACAAGACTATCACATTCGATCAAGCAATGATAATATGTTGAGGCATTATTCTACAAACAACACGATTGAAGTTCCTACACAATTATATGGTAATATTAACAATATTATTGTAACGCAATCAAATGGATGTTTGACCAAATTTACAGATTTTTCAGTCGGAAAAGGCAAAACTTTTAATGGACCCAAATTACTTCAAAAAATAGGTGAATTAGCAGCCGTAAATGACCAAATCGCTCTAAAAAAACTTGAAATAGATTCTTTATTGCAAGCAGGAAACAGAGCTGAATTGCAAAATTTGATATCCTCGATTAATCAATCAAATAAAAATCAAATTAAACAATTACTAAAATCAGAAGCACCGTATTTATCAGCTGAGGTATTAAAAATGATAGGACAAAAACCTACAAACCTTATACCACATTCATGGTATAAGGATTTGATTTTAGATAACGTAGAAATTGCTCGAAAAAATGAATTTATAGATTTTTTGAAAACAAAAAACACACCTCTACCCAATGCACAAGTCAAAGAAATAAAAGAAAAACGATACACAAACATAACGGTTCGGGGTTTAAAAGAAATGAAAATTGCTGAACTAAAAGCAAAAAAAGAAGGCATCCTTAATGAACTACTCGTGCATGAATTGAGTGATACAAATGAGGTGAATTGGAATACCTATAGAACTTTAGTGAACCAGAGAAATCACGAGTTCGAAAAGGCAGAAAAAGTAGAATTATTTATGGCCTTGAAAAAATTTGACAAAGTGGATAGTACCTTGTTAAAAATGGAGATTGACTTAGGGAATATCAAACATGAAATTATTAAAATTGAAATGTCGGATTTTATACTATTCAAGCGCTACCTGTTGGGTAAAATTTCTGAAAATGAAGGCTTTTTAGCTTCTTTAAATGATGAAGAAATAAAAGAGTTGGAATACATGGCTATTAATTTGACAGGAAAGGCACAAACTGAGGCTCAAAATATATTATGTTTTTTTGCATACAAATGTAAGGATTTGGAGATACCCAAGGACGATGAAATCAAAGGACTAAAAATAGCAAGTGAAGAAGAGCAAATAACAGAGCAAAGGGAAAGCAAATTCCAAATACGCCCAAACCCAAACAAAGGATGTTTTGAAATAACAAGCAATGAAAATTGTGTAATCAAAGAAATAAAAATAACAAACATCATGGGTCATTCAGTAGCATTTGAAATAATTGAGCACAACGACAACATAAGCCTAGTTGAACTAAAAAATAGCCAATCAGGATTGTACATCGTACAAGTAGTGTGTGATGATGGAACAATTGAAAAAAATAATATGATAATTTTAAAATAAGATGTGTAAATCTCTGCTTTTTTTAATCTTGTTTTTCAATTCAATTCACGCATTTTCTCAAAATTACTTTCAGAAAATATATAAGTTTGAAGATTCTACCGCTTTGATAAATGATATTGTAATTCGCAATGATAGTAGTGTTTTATTCTTTGGTAGTGTAATAAATAATTACCTAGATTACAGTAAAGCTTTTGTTTCTGAAATAGATAAATCAGGTAATATTATAGCTCTTATAAACAGTCCTATAGAGCCATATTCTCAAATGGTTGGATTTAATAAAACAAATTCACAAACTGATTTTAATGATAATTACCTTTTGGCATATTTAAATAGCTTTGGTTATTTCGGAAGTACTGGGACACCAAGGATAACAATTGTTGACAAAAATTACAATTTTATTTTTGATACAATTTATAATTCCTTCAATGAAGATAGTTTATTATATTATAATTCTATCAATTTGGTTAAAAATGAAAATGACAGTACTTTTTATTTTTGTGTTTATTTTGAGGATTTAATTTCAGATTCAAATCCTGAAATTGGTTTTGACGGCCAAAGAGGTATAATGTTATTTAAATTAGATATTAATTACGGTATTTGTTGGAAAAAAAAGTTTATTTTGCCTTTATATTTTGGTAATTATCCATCGAATATCCCTGTAGACATTAGATTAAGTTTAAATAATCAAATTAAAATTATTACCAGTTCTACTCTCTCCTTTGGAGGCACCCCACAAGACTGGGGTAAAACTCATTTTTACACCCTCGATACTGCAGGTGTCATTTTGAGTCACAAGGTGTTTCAAGATACACAATATGACATTAGTGGCAATGCTTATTTGCCTTTACCCAATGGAGATATTGTAGCTACTTATTTTGAATCTCAATTGACTGGCACAGGTGCAATACAATACTATGAGCATCGTCCGCTTATAACGCGTTTGGATAGTAATTTGAACCAATTATGGAAGGATACATTGGGCATCACCTTCGGCAACTATTCTCCATATTCTTCGCCCTCAAAAATTTTACAGGTAAATGATTCAACAATAGTTTATGCTTATCAAGAAGTAAAAGGGTTTAATGTTACGGCTATGCGGCTAGAATCAAGGAATTTAAATGGAACAGTAAATTGGCAACGAGAATATCAGTATTACGATGAAAAAACAGAATATCAAATTTTAGATGTAGAAAAGTTTTCAAATGATGACCTAATTTTTGCCGGCCAAGTAATAAATTACGACTTAATCAACCAAAACAAATCTGGTCAAAATGGCTATGTATTAAAAACCAACTGCTTAGGTTTTATGGGAGACCCGCAGGCAAACTTTTCTTATACTGTGTTAGACAGCAACAAAGTGCAATTTGTGAACTTAAGTGCACAAGCAGGTTCGTATTCTTGGCATTTTGGTGATGGTACTTTCTTGCAAACTGGAGAGAAAGTAGATACTGTTTTTCATACCTTTAGCAAAGACTCTATTTTTTCAGTTCAATTAATAGCACATGGTTGCAATGCCATTGCAGATACCTTCAGCGTACTCTTAGATTTTCAAAAAACTGACAGTGTTCCGCCCAATTTTGAAAGCCTCCTTACGGTTTACCCCAATCCGCTTGGCTCAGAAGAATTGTTAACCGTTTATGTGGGTGCTATTTCCTCAAAAAAACATTCCTTGGTTTTATTGGATGCTCTTGGTAAAAAAGTGGCAACATATCTAGTTCCTAAAGCAAACATGAACTTAAGTTTTGATGTTCCAGCTGCAACTGGTATTTATTTTTTAAATCTGGTGGAAGAAGATAAGGTGCTGGTGAGTAGGAAGCTTTTGGTGGAATAGGTGTTGGATGTTAAGGCGTTAGGATATTAGGATTTTAGGACGTTAAGATTTTAAGACATAAGACATTAGACTTTAGATTTTTGTGAGAAACTAAATCTGCGTTCCCGATTTCTATCAGGGACTCCGTATTTATCTGCGATTATCTGCGGGAAAACTTTCGGATATTAAGACAGAAGACAATAGACTTTAGACGTAAGACTTTAGATTTTTGTGAGAAATGAAATTTGCTTTCCCGATAGTGATCAGGGAATGTGACAAAATCATTTCATACTACTAGTTCTATCCCGAACCCAAAATATAATTTGAAATAATCATTTTTTTGTTTAACTTTGTATCCATATAGATACAATAAATATGTTTTTTATAGAGAAAACAAAAGAATTTGACAAATGGATAAGAAAACTAAATGACATAAAAGCCAAAGCAAGAATATTGTTTAGAATCCAGAAATTAGAAAAAGATGAACATTTTGGTGATTGTAAGCCTGTTGGCAATGGAATTCAAGAATTAAGAATAAATTTTGCTAAAGGTTATCGAGTTTACTTTGTGGAAAAAGACAAAAAAATAATCGTCCTTTTAATTGGTGGAGACAAATCAACGCAAGAAAAAGACATTAAGAAATCGAAAGAAATTTGGAAAAAATTAAACGAATAGAACATGGGAACATCAAAATTTGAAATAGCTGATTATTTAGATAATAAGGAAATAATTGCTGAATATCTTAATACCGTTTTAGAAGAAGGCGATAATGATGACATTATCAATGCAATTGGTCATATAGCAAAGGCTATTGGCATGACTAAAATTGCACAAGAAACAGGAATGAGTAGACCAAGTCTTTATAAATCTTTATCGGAAGGTGCAAAGCCTCAATTTTCAACAATAATGAAGGTTTTAAAAGCTATTGGAGGTCAAATTCAAGTGAATCCAAAAACTGCCTAAGACAACGGACTTTAGACGTAAGACATTAGACTTTAGACATAAGACATTAGATTTTTGTGAGAAACTAAATCTGCGTTCCCGATTTCTATCAGGGACTCCGTATTTATCTGCGATTATCTGCGAGAAAAATCCATAGAAAAGTAAAATACAAGCAGAATAAGTAGCAAAAAATCCCATTTCAATTGATTCTGCATCTGTTAAGTTATGTTAATCAATAATTTTATTTAACTTTGTTAACATTTTACAACAAATTTTTACATTAATCTTGTAAATCGAATTTTATGAGCATACTTTCACAAATAAATTTAGATAATGTCCCACAACATATCGCCATCATCATGGATGGAAATGGTCGCTGGGCAAAAAAACAAGGAGAACAACGTTTATACGGACATTCAATTGGAGTTGATTCTGTAAAAAACACCGTGAAAGCAGCTCAAAAAATAGGTGTTAAATACCTTACATTCTTTACTTTTTCAACTGAAAATTGGAACAGACCAAAAGAAGAAATCGATGGATTAATGAATCTACTGGTGCAATCAATTGCAAACGAAGTGGACGAAATGAATGAAAATGGAGTAAGAATTATGAGCATTGGCGACAATAGTCAACTGCCAATCGAGGCTCAAAATGAACTAAATGCAGCCATGGAAAGTACTTCAAAAAATGAAGACATCACCATGGTACTTGCCCTAAATTACAGTTCAAGATGGGAAATAACGAATGCGGTAAAACTAATTTCGCAAGACATAAAAACAGATAAAATCAAAAACGAAGAAATAAATGTTGATTTGATTTCTTCCTATTTAACAACAAATAAAATTCCTGATCCGGAATTATTGATACGCACCAGTGGTGAACACAGAATAAGTAATTTCTTGCTTTGGCAAATCGCTTACACTGAATTTCATTTCACAGAGGTACTTTGGCCAGATTTCAATGCTGATGACTTGTACAAAGCAGTATTGGATTACCAAAGTCGTGAACGAAGGTTCGGAATGATTACTGAACAATTAAAATAAATTGAATGAAAAACATAATTTTAGCATTTTTAAGCATCTATTCTTTTGTTGTTTTCTCTCAAGGAGATTCAACTAAGCTTAACAATGAACTTATTTTAGATGGAAAAATTAAACAAATTGGTGACGATCAAAATTTTTCATATAAATCACCTAAAGAATTTGAAATTGGTCCAATCAGAGTAAGTGGTGCTGAAAACTATGACCATCAAGCAATTAAATTAATTTCTGGTTTAAGACAAGGTGATAAAATCCAGATTCCAGGAGAAAAAATTAGCAAGGCAATCAAAAATTTATGGGCAGAAGGTATTTTCTCTGATGTTGAAATTAGCGTTGAAAAAGAAATGAATGGCATCGTTTATTTGAACATTTCATTAAAACCAAGACCAAAATTGTCTCGTTTCAAATTTGAAGGTTTAAACAAACGTGAAGCGGACAAAATTAGAGAAGAAATTGCTCTTTTTTCAGGAAAAACAATTACAGAAAACCTTGTTTTTTCTACTCAAAATAAAATCAAAGGGTATTTCCGTGAAAAAGGATATTATTCTGTTGCTGTAAACATCAAAAGATCTCAAGATGAATTGATGAATGACTCTGAAATGTTTACCATCAATGTCTCCAAAGGAAAAAAGGTTAAAATTGGTGAACTGGTTGTGGAAGGAAATACAACTCTTCCGATGTGGAAACTAAAAATGGCAATGAAAGATACCAAACAAAAAGCATTTTGGAGATTTTTCAAACGTTCTAAATTCTCAGTTTCGGCTTATGACAGAGATAAACTTGCTTTGGTAAGTAAATTCAATGCGATTGGTTTGAGAGACGCTGAAATTGTGTTCGATACAGTTTACATGAAAGATGAAAAAAATCTTTTTGTGAAAATCAAAATTGATGAAGGTAAAAAATACTTCTTCGGAGACATCGAATGGATTGGAAACACGAAATTTAGAAGTGGATATTTAGATACCGTTTTAGGAATCAAACGAGGTGATACCTACAACAAACCCTTGCTTGACCAACGTTTAAACATGAGTCAAGACGGAAGAGATATTTCCTCTTTGTACATGGATCGTGGATATTTATTCTTCCAAGTAAACGCTGTGGAAATGAAGGTGAAAGACAATTACATTTCTTACCAAATGCGAATTATTGAAGGGAAAGAGGCACGCGTTAAACGCATTATTATCAAAGGTAATACGAAAACCAATGAACACGTAATTCGTCGTGAAATTAGAACAAAACCAGGAGATTTATTTAACAGAAACGACATCATTCGTACGCAACGAGAGTTGTCTCAATTAGGCTATTTCAACGATCAGGCATTTCAAATTAATCCATTGCCAAATCCACAAGATGGAACGGTTGACATCGAATACGTGGTGGAAGAAAAATCTTCGGATCAAATAGAATTATCGGGAGGTTATGGAGCAAATAGAATCATTGGAACATTAGGATTAACTTTTAATAATTTCTCAATTCAAAATACTTTTAAAAAACACGCTTGGTCGCCTTTACCTTCAGGTGATGGTCAACGATTATCAATCAGAGCACAATCAAATGGACGTTTTTACCAAGGTTATAATTTCTCTTTCACGGAGCCTTGGATGGGTGGAAAAAAACCAAATTCCTTCTCAACTTGGGTAAATCACACACAATTTTCTCAATCTGGAGTGGTTCGTAAAAGCCAAGAAGGTTATTCAGGTGTTGGAATTACGGGAGCTGGAATTGGATTAGGAAGAAGGAAAAAAATTCCAGATGATTATTTTACAGCTTACTACGAATTTGCGTATCAATACTACGATGTAAGAAATTCTGCATCTTTGTTCCCGAATTTTAGTAATGGTTTCTCAAACGACATCAGTTTTAAATACGTTCTTCAAAGAAACTCCATCGACAACCCAATTTTCGCAAAAGAAGGTTCAAAATTATCTTTGACAGCTAAAACTTCTGTTCCTTATTCCCTATTGGATGACAGAGATGATTATTCAGGTTTGTCTGAACAAGAGAAATACAAATTCCTGGAATACTACAAAATCAAATTTACTGGAGAATGGTATTTGCCATTAACAACGGACAAAAAATTGGTTTTAATGCCACGAGTTGGTTTAGGTTTTATGGGTAATTTCTCTGCAAGTAAAGGAATTTCGCCATTTGAGCGTTTTTACTTAGGAGGAAATGGTTTAACAGGAATCAATCAATTTGGTGGACGTGAAATCATCGCACTTCGTGGATATGAAGACAATTCACTTTCTTCTTCAAACGGAGATCCAATTATTGCGAAATACACCATGGAATTACGTTACCCAATCTCCTTAAATCCGCAGGCAACATTCTTTGTTTTGGCATTTGGTGAAGCGGGAAATACCTATTCGTCAGCAGCTAAATTCAATCCATTCAACGTGAAAAAAGCAGCTGGTGTGGGTGTTAGAATTTTCTTACCAATGTTTGGAATGTTAGGTCTTGATTACGGTTGGGGCTTCGATCAATTAGATCCTCATGCTTCTGGTTATAAAGGAACAAGTGACCAAAATATTCAACAAAAAGGATATTACGGAAAATTGAACTTTACGATTGGTATGAATTTAGGTGAATTGTAAAAACAGTTTCATCCGAAAAATTAAAGATGGATCAAAAATTAAGTTCACAGGCATATTTTCTTAAAAAACATGGACTTGCAGCGGACGCATTTGAATTAAGAAACTTTACATTAGAAGCTCCAAAATCGAATGAAGTACAAATTGAAGTGGAAAGTTTTGGTTTGAATTATGCCGATGTGATGGCTCGCAACAATTTATACAAAGAAGCTCCTCCTCTACCCTGCGTCATTGGTTATGAAGTTGTTGGAAAGGTAATTTCAATTGGATTAGATTGCAATCAAGATTTAATGGGGAAAAGAGTTGTTTCTTTTACACGCTTTGGTGGCTATTCAACACACATCAATGTTCCCGTTTATGCACTTGCAGAAATAGGTTTAATTCCCGCAAATCATGCCTTGGCTTTGGCAACTCAGTATGTGACAGCCTATTACATGACCTATTACTTAGCTCCGATTTATGAAAATAACGCGGTATTAATTCACGCCGCCGCCGGAGGAGTTGGTACAGCTTTAATTCAATTGTGTAAATTAAAAAAAGCACATGTAATTGCCAAAGTGAGCTCAGAAGAAAAGGAAAATTACGTCAAAAAATTAGGCGCTGATTTCATTATCAACTATACAAAAACGGAATACGAACAAGAAATCCCAAAGCTTCTGAAAAATAAACGTTTGGATGCAAGTTTTAATCCAATTGGAGGGAAGACTTTCAAAAAAGACCTACAATTAATTGGTTCAGAAGGGAAAATATTTCTTTTTGGAGGCTCTGAACGATCAGGAAAACGAATGGGGATTTTTTCGACCTTAAATTTTGTTTGGAACATGGGCTTTGTTATTCCGATTGCTTTGATGATGAAATCTAAATCCATTTTGGGAGTGAATATGTTAAAAGTCGCCGATAACAAACCAGAAATAATAACACATTGCTTACAAGCAGTTTTAGAACTTTATAAAAATGAGCAACTAATTATTGAAAATGGCAGTGAATTTCAACATGAGGAACTCGCAAAAGCACATTCTTTTTTAGAATCTGGAAAATCAATTGCTAAGATAAGTGTGAATTGGACAAAAAATAATTAATTTTGTCACACAAAGATGAAAGTACATTTTGATTTTAATGAGATTGCAAGCATTCAAAACCCGATTTTAACAATTGGAACTTTTGATGGAGTGCATGTTGGACACCAAAAAATCATCAATAAATTAAACGAAGTTGCCAAACAAAAAAATGGCGAATCTGTACTTTTCACTTTCTTTCCTCACCCACGTTTGGTTCTAGACCATGAAGGTTCTGAAGATTTAAAAATGATTCAAAACCAAGATGAAAAGATTCAAAAACTGGAACGAATGGGCTTGGATCATGTCATCGTTTATCCATTTACGAGAGAATTTTCAAACACCAATGCGGAAGATTTTATAAAGGAGTTTTTGCTTGATAAGCTGCATGTAAATACCATCGTTGTTGGATACGATCACCAATTTGGAAAAAACAGAGAAGGCTCTTTGGAACATTTACTAAAACTTTCAAAAACATTTCCATTTGAAGTGATTGAAATTCCAGCGCACGAAATTGATGAAGTAAATATCAGTTCTACAAAAATAAGAAATGCCTTACTGAATGGGGAAATTGAAACAGCAAACCTCTATTTAAACGAGCCTTTTGAATTGTCTGGAATTGTCATTCATGGAAAAAAATTGGGTCGAACGATTGGTTATCCAACAGCAAATATTGAAATTGAGGACAAAAACAAATTGATTCCAACCCATGGAGTTTACGCTGTGGAAGTGTTATTAGAAGACAAATCTAAACACTTTGGAATGTTAAATATTGGCATTCGACCAACGGTCAGCAATGAATATAAATTAAGTTGTGAAGTCTTTATCTTTGATTTTGATGCAGACCTTTATGGTTCAAAAATTGCAGTATTTTTATTAAAAAGGATACGAAAAGAATTTAAATTTAGTGGAATTGAAGCACTCAAAGAACAAATTGGAAAAGATGAAGAAGCTATTCGCGGCTATTTTAATTTGCCTAAGTCCTAGTTTTTTACTGTTCGCACAGGAAGAGAAAATTACCTTTCTTTCTTTAGAAGAAGCACAAAAAATTCATCCAGATTCAGTTTTTACCTTAAGTTTAAAAAAATCAAAATTAGAAATTCTTCCTGCAGAAATTTACCGTTTTAAAAACCTAACACATTTAGATCTAAGTTTTAATAAACTCAGTTC
>CAZHLZ010000041.1:0-15728 GCA_964532475.1 uncultured Chitinophaga sp. | reverse complement strand
ATTTGTTCAAAATGATTTAGCTATGGATTTTACGCTGAAATATTTTGCTATTCCAATTGTTCTTTTAACAATACCGAGCTCATATCTAATCTATTTCTACTTTCAAAACAAATCAGATAGCAATACTTATTTCAAACAAAAAAATATACACGATGCCAAGTCAATTTTTAGAATAAGTTTTATGGCAATTGTAATCTCATTGGTTTTAATTGTTGGAACAAATTCGATTATTATTAAAACAAATGAATATTTTGGCAATAATGAAACAGTTTTTATAGATTCAAAAATAACCAATGCTTTTTCAACTAAATACAGAGGGGCCGCAGCAAAACATTACATTTTTGCACTTGATAAAAAATCAAATAAAATAATAGAATTTCAAGTAAAAAATAATATTCTACAGGTTGGCCAAGATATTAAACTTACTATGAAAGTTGGTAAATGGGGTATACTTTATTTAAAGTAAGTTAACTAGATTTTTATTTTCAAAAAAATTATCTACTTTTTTCATTGTTAAAACAAAATTGTATTATATCTTTGTAAAGTATGAAGTAAATCATACATTTTTTTAATTAAAAATTGATTTTATGGGAAAAGGTGATAGAAAAACAGCAAAAGGTAAAAGAGTGATGGGTTCTTACGGAAATACTCGTAAGAAAAAAATAGCAACTGTTCCTGTTGTTGCTGCTGAAAAACCAAAGAAAGAAGCCAAAGCTGTTGCTGAAAAAACAGTAGCTAAAAAAGCTGCTCCCAAAAAGGAAACGAGTGCTGATGCTCCAAAAAAGGCAGCAGTTAAGAAAGCACCTGCAAAAAAAGAAGCTTAACATATTGTAAGCCACTTTCGAGTGGCTTTTTTTATGTATTTAATATTTACAAAAATGAATGTTTTTGTTAATCTGAAAAAATCTAAATCCCATAATCTATTGGGACAAATAATCTAAAAATCGAAAAAATGAAACACAATTTCGGAGCAGGTCCATGTATTTTACCTCAAGACGTTTTTAAACAAGCAGCAGACGCAGTTCTAAATTTTAATGGTTTATCAATTTTAGAAGTTTCTCACAGACACAAGGATTACGTAGCTGTTATGGATGAAGCTTTAGATTTAGTGAAAAAAGCGTTGAATGTCCCAGCAGGATATTCTGTAGCTTACCTACAAGGTGGAGCTACCTTGGGCTTTACAATTGCAGCATTAAATATGATGCGTGATACTAAAAAAGCTGCATACATCAATACAGGAACTTGGGCTTCAGGTGCAATTAAAGAAGCAAAAAAGGTTGGAGTAGATGTTAATGTTGTTGCTTCTTCAGAAGATAAAAATTTCTCTTACATTCCTAAAGGTTTTGAAGTTCCTTCAGATCTTGATTATTTGCATTTTACCTCAAACAATACAATTTACGGTACACAGTTTCATACATTCCCAAAGTCAAATTTACCTTTGGTGTGTGATATGTCGTCAGATATATTTTCTAAAGAAATAAATGTGGCAGATTTCGATTTGATTTATGCTGGTGCTCAAAAAAATCTTGGACCAGCTGGAGCAACTTTGTACATTGTGAAAGATGAGGTTTTAGGCAAATCTACTTCTCCTTTTATGCCAACTTATTTAGATTTAAAACAACACGTGGAAAAAGAGTCTATGATGAACACTCCACCTGTATTTTCTGTTTACGTTGCCATGTTGAATTTACGTAATCTACTCGCAAATGGAGGTGTAAAAGCTAAAGAATTGGAAAATAATGCGAAAGCAGAATTATTATACAATGAAATTGATTCAAATCCTTTGTTTTTTGGAACTGTAAATGCAGAAGACCGCTCAAAAATGAACGTTTGCTTTAAACTTAATGATGAATCTTTGAACGACAAATTTGACATCGCTTGGAAAGCAGCAGACATTGTTGGTTTACCAGGACATCGATCAACTGGTGGTTATCGTGCTTCTATGTATAACGCTTTGCCACTTTCTAGCGTGCAGGTATTGGTGGATGTGATGAAAGAGTTTACAAGAACAAACGGGTAATAAATTGAATAAGATTTTAGGCAAAATGTGAAAGAATTTTAATGCTCTAGTTAAAATATTAGTATTAAATATAATCATGTCTAAGCGTCCAACTTTCAAAAAATCTAATAATCAAAAATATAAACATGAAAATATTAGCAAACGACGGAATTTCTGAGGAAGGTAAAAAAGCTTTAGAAAATGCTGGTTACCAAGTTGTAACTGATAAAGTGAACCAAGAAGATTTGATTTCAGCTGTGAATTCAGAGAATTATGAAATTGTTTTAGTTCGAAGTGCAACAACAGTAAGAAAAGAGGTAATTGATGCTTGTCCAGGATTAAAATTAATTGGCCGTGGTGGAGTAGGAATGGATAATATCGATGTAGCTTATGCGAGAGAAAATGGTAGAATTGTAATAAATACTCCAGCTTCTTCTTCTCAATCAGTTGCTGAATTGGTAATGGGACATTTTTTTGCTATTTCACGATTTTTAAATGACTCATACAAAAATATCGAATCGGGTGATTTCAATACCTTGAAGAAAAATTACGGAAAAGGTGTTGAATTGCGTGGGAAAACACTCGGAATTATCGGTTTTGGTCGTATTGGACAATCCTTAGCTTCTTACGCCTTAGGATGTGGGATGAATGTGTTGGCCGTTGATCGTGTTTCCAAAGAAAACGATATTCCTGTAAGCTTAGGGAATGAAAATACAGTAAATGTTAAAATTAATTCAAGTGATTCTGTAGAGCAATTATTGCCTAAATGCGATTTTATATCGATTCATATTCCAAAACAAAACGATGGAAGTGCTGTTTTAGGTGAAGCTGAATTTTCGAAAATGAAAAAAGGTGTTCGACTTGTTAATGCTGCTCGCGGAGGAGTTATCGATGAAAAAGCTTTGTTGAAAGCCTTAGATGAAGGTCAAGTTTCTTATGCTGCATTGGATGTTTTTGAAAATGAACCAAATCCTGCAAAAGAATTGTTAGCGCATCCAAAAATCGCTTGTACACCTCATATTGGTGCTGCAACCTTGGAAGCTCAGGATAGAATCGGATTGGAATTAGCAAATTTAATCATTCAACAATTTGGAGTGCTCAAAAATGTTAATGCCTAAATTGTATTCAAAATTTTAATGATTTGTTTATAATTCATAATTCAAGAAATGGAGTTTATCGATTCAAAATTAGATGATTACGTTTGTCTTTACACTAGTGATGAGCCTCAATTATTGTATGAACTAAATCGGGAAACGCATTTAAAAGTTTTGCAACCTCGTATGTTGAGCGGACATTTTCAAGGTCGTTTGTTGAGTATGATTTCAAAATTAATTTCTCCCGAATATGTTCTTGAAATAGGTACTTATACTGCTTATTCAACCTTGTGTTTGTTAGAAGGATTAAAGGAGAATGGTAAAATTACGACGATTGATATCAATGAGGAATTGGAAGACATTGTTCGAAAATACATCGATAAAGCGAATGCTGTAGAAAAAATTGATTATCGAATTGGAGATGCATTAGAAATAATTCCTAGTCTAAATGAGACTTTTGACTTGGTTTTCATCGATGCAGATAAATCTAATTACATCAATTATTACAATTTAGTTTTTGATAAAGTGAAATCAGGTGGATTTATTTTGACCGACAATGTTTTATGGTCTGGAAAAGTAATTCAAGAACTCAAAAGTGATGATTTGGACACTAAAATTATTTTACAATTCAACGAAATGGTAAAAAATGATGATCGAGTGGATACGATTTTATTACCTATCCGCGATGGTTTAATGTTGACAAGGAAAAAATAAAATGGATAAAATTGAAAAAATATTGGGGTACAATTACCATGAAATCAATCAGATTTTATTGAAAATTGGTACAAATATTATCATTACAATTGCAATTTTTGCCATTGGATTTTGGTTGGCAAAAAAAGTTTCTAGAATTTTTAGAAAGGTAATGGAGAAAAGCAAACTGGACACCGGTTTAGTTACTTTTTTAACAAGTTTGAGTTCCATTTTGATGAAATTGCTAGTCATTGTAACTGGAATTAATCAATTGGGTATCGAAATGACCTCCTTTGTTGCTTTGCTTGGTGCCGCAGGTTTGGCGATTGGTATGGCATTTTCAGGTACACTTTCCAATTTTGCAGGTGGTGTAATGATTTTGATTTTTAAGCCTTTCAAGGTGGGTGATTTTGTAGATACTCAAGGAGAACAAGGAGTTGTAACTGAAATTCAGATTTTTAATACCTATTTGACCACCACGGATAATAAAATAATTATTTTGCCGAATGGTCCAGTTGCGAATGGAAATATTGTAAACTTTACAAAAGCAGAAAATAGAAGGGTAGATTTTATTTTTTCGATTTCCTATGGAGATGATATAAAAGTTGCAAAGGAAACTTTGGAGCGATTTATTAAAGAAGAAAAATTAATCTTAAAAGATCCTGAACCTTTTGTTGGTTTGGGTGCTCTAGCTGATTCTAGTATCGATATCACGGTCAGAGTTTGGACTAAAACAGACGATTATTGGACTGTTTTCTTTGGTTTAAATGAAAAAGTGTACAATGAATTTCCCAAAGCAGGACTTCACTTTCCATTTCCTCAAATGGATATGCACATTATTAAAGAAAAATAAATGCACCCACTTAACGACAATTATTTAATCCAAAAATACAACGAAAGCAATAGTTTTGGTGACCTACTTGGAATTCATTTTGAGATTTTAGAAAAAGGAAAAGTTAATTATTTTGCCAAAATCAAAAAAGAACATTTGGCAACAATCCGAGCGGTGCATGGAGGTTTACTTGCAACACTTTGTGATGGTGCTCTTGGAATTGCAGCCTTGTCATGCGTCGTTGAAAATGAGCAGCTTGTTGCTACGATTGAAATGAAAATCAATTACTTAAAACCTGTTTTTGAAGGCGATGAACTAGTTGCATCTGCAGAAGTTATCTCCGCAGGAAAAAGATTACTTGTTTCCGAATGTAAGGTTTTTAACCAAAATAAAGACTTGATTTGTATCGCAAGTGGAACATTTAATGCTTATCCAAAGGAAAAAGCGGGGTATTGAGGTTTTTTGGACTAAAGACAATAGACATAAGACGATAGACTTAGATTTTTGCGAGAAATGAAATCTGCGTTTTCTGCGTAATTATCTTCGACTATCTGCGGGAAAACTTTATGGATATTATGAAAAAAGACGTAAGACAATAGACATAAGACTAAAGACATTAGATTGTTTAGAGAATTGAAATCTGCTTTCCCGATAGTGATCAGGGACTGCGAATTAATCTCCGTCCATCTGCGGGAAAATTTTTGGAAATAAATTGTTAAGATATTAGAAATTAGACTTTTTATTCTGAATCAAAAAAGCAAGTCAACAATTTCCTTGGCAGCTTTAACATCATGAACTCTAAGTATTTTAGCTCCATTTTGAACAGCGAACGTATTTAAAATTGTAGTTCCATTTAATGCTTGTTCTGCCTCGAGATTTAATTTTTTATAAATCATAGATTTCCGCGAGAAACCTACTAGAACTGGATGATTTAGAAATGAAAAATCTTTTAATCGATGCAAAACTTCATAATTCTGTTCCATCGTTTTTGAAAAACCAAAACCAGGATCTAAAATAATATCTTTCACCCCAACAGATTTCAAAATTGCTATTTTTTCTGAAAAGTAGAGAGCCATTTCTTTGAAAATATTCTGATAATTCCTGCTTTCGTGCATGTTATCAAAATTCCCAAGTGAATGAGTTAAAATATATGGAGCCTTATATTTTTCAATACATTTCAACATGGCCTCATCAAAATTAAATCCACTAATGTCATTAATAATCGAGGCTCCGGTTTCAATGGCTGCTTGTGCAACTTCTCCACGAAATGTATCAATACTAATAATTATTTCTGGAAATTCCTTTTTTATCGCGTCAATAAAAGGGGCGGTTCGATTAATTTCTTCCGCAATTTCACAAAGTTTTGAACCAAGTCGAGTCGAGTTTCCACCCAAATCTATGATGTCTGCACCTTCTGAAATTTGTTTTTCAACCTCTTGAATTACAGCTTTTAAACTAGTGAACTTACTTTTTTCGTAAAACGAATCTTCGGTGTTATTTATAATTCCCATGATTTTAGGAACATGTAAGTCTAATAACTTTTCACCTACAAGAATACTGTTTTTAGAATAAAAATTTGTATCTTCAACCCTTGAATTTGACATGTTAATTTAAGATTGTAAAAATATAATGGTACAAACATCGGAACAATATTCGGAAGTTATCGCTACTTGTCGTGAAATTTTTTCTAAAAAAACAAAAGATTATGGAACAGCTTGGCGGATTTTAAGACCCAGTTCCTTAACAGATCAAATCTTTATAAAAGCACAAAGAATTAGAACAATTCAAGAAACAGGACAGAATAGAGTAGGGGAAAGTGTTGAAGATGAGTTTGTTGCAATTATTAATTACTGCATCATGGCAATCATTCAAGTGCAAGAGTCTGATGATTTAGATATGGAAATTGAAGCTGAATTAGCAATTTCTTTGTATGATAAATATGCAAATTTTGCCTTCGAATTGATGAAAAAGAAAAACCATGATTACGGCGAAGCTTGGCGAGATATGCGTGTTAGTTCGCTAACTGACCTAATTTTAATGAAGATTTTGAGAGTGAAACAAATTGAAAATAATCATGGAAAAACCTTAATAAGCGAAGGAATTGATGCGAATTACTATGATATGCTTAATTATTCGGTTTTTGCTTTAATATTGATGAAAGAAAGTAAATAATAACAGAGAATTAACATGCTTTTTAGCATTTTTTCAATAATTTTGTACTTAGCCTTAAAAAAATAATATTTATGAAATAGCCATGTTTGAAAAACGTAAACAAAATTGACTAAATTTTCAAACAGGCGTATTCCATATGACAATTAAAAAACAAATTTTAGACATATGAATAAAATAATTACAATACACGGACAAAGTTTAGTCATTAATGCGATTCTTATTTTGCTAAATTTGACAGGGTTAACCTTTGTAACATTAGGTTTTCACGATAATTTTGAAAGCTCAAAAACTTTATTTTTAATCATTGGATTTGCCTTAATGAGTCTAAGCATCGCTGGATTAATCATCCTAAAAGGCAGGTTGTTTATGGCGATGGTTTCCAGACTATTAGTGGGAGGCCTATTCATCGTTTCAGGTTTAATTAAAGCAAATGACCCAATTGGTTTTAGTTACAAATTGGAAGAATATTTTGAGGACGGAGCACTTGCATTTCGAATCAAAGAATGGTTTGGAGCGCCTGGTTTTTCGCTTGAATTCCTGATCGATTCTGCACTTTTTCTTTCCGTTGTGATTTGTATTGCTGAAATAGTTTTGGGAGTTTTGGTTTTAATTGGCGGAAAAATTAAGCTAGTTTCTTGGCTTTTGATTTTAATGATGTTGTTTTTTACCTTTTTAACTTGGCACACAGCAAATTGCGATCCAGACATCAAGTTTGTCGATAGAGATACTTACGCCATGTCAGATCCTTTGGCGCAAATAAAAATTGATGAAGCCAAGGCGAATGCTGAGATAAAAATTATTACAAAAAGTTCAACTGAAGTAGTTGTGGAAGAAATGAAACAGCCTCAATGTGTTTCCGATTGCGGATGTTTTGGAGATGCAATGAAAGGTTCGGTTGGTAGATCTTTAACTCCAAAGGAATCTTTGTGGAAGGATATTATTTTGGTTTACCTTTCAATTTGGATTTTTGTTGCTCAACGAAAAATTCAACCCAATACGCGCAAGGAAAATTTTTATGTCGTTCCAATTGCACTCGTAATTGTGACTTTCTTTTCATTCATTTTTGGATGGTATTTCCCATTATTTTTCGGTTTAATTTCCATTTTGGGCGCACTTTGGGTTTTACGCTCAGGAGGAAAAATATTTGGTAATTATTATGGAAGTGCTTTGTTTGTCACTGTCATTTGCCTCTTTTTTACCACCTATGTACTGATGTTTGAACCATTGAAAGACTATAGACCGTATGCTGTTGGTTCAAATTTGAAAGAAAAAATGAACGATGGTAAGGAAGGGAAGTACGAGTCTGGATTTATTTTGAAAAATTTAAAAACAGGTAAAAACGAATTTTTCACGCAAGCACAATATACAGATACGGTTCGCAAGATTTGGGAGGACAAAAATTACAAATACATATCAACTGAAACAAAGGAAATTGTTCCAACAAAATTACCTTCAATTACTGGACAATTTAATCCATTGGTTCAAATTGGTGATGTTACCGAATCCGAATTGAAAATGCCATACATCAAATCTTTGGTTGAAAAAGCTCAAATTGATGGAGTTTTACTAATGGATAAGGCTGTAAATGTTGAAATTCAAGTGGCAAAAAATGAATATAATTTGAGTGACTACGACACAACATATTTTCCTTTTATCAAGGAAATTAAAATGAATAATCCAGATTTGGCCGAATTGAACATCCGTGATTTCATTGTCGAATCTAAAGAAATCATCATTTTGTTTTCAAAAAACCTAAAAGAAGCTAATTTTGAAGAATTGAATGAGTACAAAAAAATCTTTAGTGAAGCTCAGAAAAACAAAATTCCAATGGTGTTAATTTGTTCTTCAAATAGAGAAGAAATAAATGCTTGGAGAGATAAAAATAATTTTGATATTCCAGCTTTCACAAATGATGAAACAGAATTGAAAGCCATTGCTCGTTCAAATCCGTCTTTGATGATTGTTCAAAAAGGTGTGGTGAAAGGAAAATATCCATTCCGTTCATTGCCAACATTTGATTGGATGAAAAAACACGTATTAAATAAATAATTCAATAGAAATACCATGAGAAAAAAGATTGTTGCTGCCAATTGGAAAATGAATTTAACAAAAAAGGAAGCTTTACATATTTATGACAAATTAGAAGAAATTGAATTAAAAAGAAATCAAGAAGTAATCGTTTTTTCCCCGTATGTTTTTTTAGATGCTTTGAAACAGCGTCAACACCATATCAAAGTGGGTGCACAAAATTTTCATCCAGCAGCGCAAGGTGCATACACAGGAAAAGTTTCTATTAACCATTTGTTGGATTTAGAGATTGAATGTGTTCTTGTTGGTCATTCTGAAAGAAGATTTTTGTTTAATGAAAGTGATGAAACAATCAAGTTGAAAATTGATGTAGCAGTAAATAACAATTTATTGACCATATTTTGCTGTGGTGAGCCTTTGGAAATACGTGAAAATGAAAAGCATCTTTCTTACGTTTTGCAACAAATGGAATCGAACTTATTTCATTTAACAGCAACTCAAATGAAACAAATTATCATTGCTTACGAACCAGTTTGGGCAATTGGTACAGGTAAAACAGCTACCACACAGCAAGCAGAAGAGATGCATCGCTTTATCAGAATGTCAGTAGAACATAAGTATGGCAAGGAAACTGCAGAAAATATTTCAATTTTATACGGCGGAAGTTGTAACCCTTCTAATGCTTCTGAGTTATTTGCATGTGAGAACATTGATGGAGGTCTAATTGGTGGAGCTTCATTAAACGCTGATGATTTCACTCAAATCATTCTAGCTCAATAGTTTGAATAACTTTTTTAAAAAATATAGAGATGAATAATACTTTGCTAATTACAGTTGAACTGAAACCAAGAAATCCTTGGAGCGAAATTTTGACTGCTGAATTAGCAGAAATTGGTTTTGATGCTTTTGAAGAAACCGAAAGCGGAATAAAAGCCTACGGACCAGAAAATAAAATCAATGAGAAAGAAATTATTTCTGAAACAATCTTAGGTGGTGAACATGATTTTCAATTCGAATTAAATAAAGAAATTATTGCCTTTCAAAATTGGAATGCGAATTGGGAAGCTGATTTTAAGCCTGTTTTTGTGGAAGATAAGCTGGCAATTTTTGCTCCTTTTCATGATAAAACGTCGTTTTCAGGCTTAGTAATTGAAATTCAACCACAAATGTCCTTTGGTACAGGTCATCATCAAACAACTTGGTTGATGTCTCAGGCAATTTTGGCCGAAAATTTAGAAGGTAAAACTGTTTTAGATATGGGAACTGGCACTGGTGTTTTGGCTATTTTGGCTGAAAAACTAGGTGCTTCTTCCATTCTAGCCATTGATATTGAAGATTGGTCTGTTGAAAATACAATAGAGAATGCACAAAGAAATAATTGTTCTAATATTAAATCTTTGCACGGCGAGGTTGATTTAATTTCAGGACAATCTTTTGATTTTATTTTAGCAAATATCAATAAAAATGTGCTCAAAAAACACATGATAAGTTACGTGAATGCACTCAATGCGAATGGTAAATTATTCATTAGTGGTTTTTTTGATTCGGATGCTCAAGAAATGATCGATTTTGTTGAGAATCTAGGTTTGAAACATTTGACAACAAATACAAAAGAAACTTGGGCGCAAATTTGCTTTGGTAAAAATTAATTATTGAAATTTATGAAAAAATTATTCCTTGCTCTTACATTTTTAGTGTTGATTTTTAACAATTCAAATGCTCAAAATTTCCCAAATGAACGTGAAAAATTCTTAAAACATTTTGAGAAAGTGGTTGCTCCTTTTATTCAAAGGGAACAAAAAGATTTTATCAAAGATGAATTAGAACCAGCACTTGTTGAAACCAAGGAAATTTCTGATGACTATTTCAAAAAAATGGTAGAGACGTGTAACTTGATGGAAACAAAGAAGTTAAAGTTTTATCCTGCCATTTATAACTACGTTTATTCCGTTCACTCATTCGTGAAAAATAAGCAACCAAATTCAAGTTATGTTGCATGGCATAGTTCCATTGATAAATTACTAGACAATAGAAATGTTAATAAATTTGAAGATTTTATTGAGCTTTCTGCAAATTTTTTCTCGAAAAAAGTAATTGCAGACAATGCTAATTTCTTTTGGATGTATAGAGGAGGAACTTATGTTTTTGAATTCTCAGATAAACCTTATATCAAATTTGAGGGCGGAAGATTAGTTTGTTTGGTAGAAAATAGTTCAAAAAATGACAAAATTAAATACGTCGATAGTATTGTCGTTTATGATGCATTCGGGACTTACGACCCAATTTTGAAAAAATGGGATGGAAAAGGCGGTACCATTTCCTGGGAAAAAGTTGGTTTAGCAAAAACGGAAACAATTGCAGAACTAAAAATGTATAACTTGTCACTAAAAACATCCAACTTTTTGTGTGATACCGTAAGTCTAACTACTCCATTTTTCACCAAACCGATACTTGGAAAATTAAGTGATCGTGCATTTAAAATCAACCGAGAAGAAGATAAAAACTATCCGCAATTTTTGTCATTTGAGAAAAGATTAAAAATTAACGAAATTAAGCCAAATGTAAATTACGAAGGGAGTTTTTCGCTTCAAGGAAAAGATTTCGTCGGTATTGGAAATTCGCAAACGCCTTGTTTCCTCAATATTTCAAGAAATAATAAACCATTCGTAGCCATTGAATCTCAATTGGTTATCGTTAATAGTAAAAAAATAAATTGTCCATTAGGGAAAATTAGTATGTACATTGCGCTGAAAGATTCAATTTTTCATCCTGGTTTAGATTTCACCTATGATTTAGAGAAAAATGTGTTAGAATTTGTGCGTGGTACTTCAGGGATTTCTCAATCACCTTTTTCAAATACCTTACATCAAGTAGATATGTATGTCCCAAAATTGGAATGGACTTTTGATTCTCAAGAAGTGTTATTGACTTATAATTTTGGTTCCAGCCAGGATCAACGTTATGCTCGATTAGAATCAAAAAATTATTTTGATTCAAAATTGTATGACCAATTACAAGGGATCGATCCCGTGCATCCATTGGTAAAAATCAGTGATTATTGCTTTAAATACGACGAATATTATGTAAATGAAGGGAAAATCGCGAGTGCATTGAGTAAAACATTAGAGCAGTGTAAATCTACTTTACTAGATTTGGCAGCCTTAGGTTTTATTAACTACGACGTAGAAGCAAAAATGATTACCGTAAATCCAAAATTGACCAATTTTGTTAAGGCAAAGGCTGGTAAAATGGATTATGACAATTTGTTGTTTTTGTCTGATATGCGACCTAAAAAACTAAGCGGCTACAGCGATGAGCAAATTAAAAAAGAAGCATATTTACAGAAAATGTCTGAAGAATATGATAAGATAAACAAAATTAGAAGTGGTTTGAAAAAATTCGGAACACTTAATTTGGGTACTTTGGAAATTAATTTAGACGCTGTAGATCAAGTGAAAATTTCTGATGCACAAAATGTAGTTGTTTTCCCGGAACGAAATAATGTTGTCATCAAACAAAATAGAGATTTCATTTTTAATGGTTGGATCGTTTCTGGAAAAATGGAAATTAATTCTTTAGAAGCAAATTACGTTTACAATACAAATAAAATCAATCTGTTTAAAACAGATAAATCTTTATTTCGTCTAAAACCAATGAATGAAGCGGATGGAAAACAGTTAATAACAATGGTGAATGAAATAAGCAATATTACTGGAGAGTTATTGATTGATGCTCCAACGAATCGTGCTGGATTAAATAGAACGATTACTGATTTCCCAAAATTAATCGTATCTAAACCATCATTTGTTTATTACAATCATCCATCTGTTTTCAAAGGAGCGTACGACAGTACTCGTTTTTACTATACAATGGATCCTTTTGAAATGGATAGCTTAGATAACTTTAAGGAAACACATCAACGTTTTAAGGGAGAATTAACATCCGCTGGTATTTTTCCTAAATTTAGAGAAGATTTAAAAATTATGCCTGATTATTCTTTTGGTTTTTCTACCAAAGCGAAGGAAGGTGGCTACGATTTTTATTCAAAAGAAGCTAAATACGATAATAAAATTATTCTTTCTGGAAAAGGATTACAAGGTGCAGGTACAATTAATTTTATCAATGCAACTTCAATTTCTAAGGCATATACCTTCTTACCAGATTCGACAGTTGGTTACGCTGTTTTTGATAACAAACCGGTAGAGATTGGTATTCAATATCCAGATATTCAATCGCCAGATGCATATATTACCTACATTCCAAAAAATAAAATGATGAAAGCGGCTTCAACACCAAATCAGGAGTTGAATATGTTTAACAAAGAATGCCGATTAAAAGGAAGTGTATTTATTACTCCAGAAGGATGCACAGGTACAGGAGTAACAACTTTTAAAGATGCAAATTTAGGAGCAAAAAAATTAAAGTTTAAACGTTGGGACATTGATTCCGATACTGCTAATTTTAACTTAAAGAATAATTTTAAGGTAGATGATGAAGATCCACTTTCATTAAAAACAGAAAATTTGAATGCTCATATTTCATTTAAAAATCGAAAAGGAGAATTTAAATCAAATTCTGGAACATCAAGAATTGAATTTCCTGTAAATCAGTATTTATGTAAAATGGACTTCTTTACATGGTTTATGGATGAAGAAGCAATTGAGTTATCGACATCCAAGGAAAAAGATTTGAATTTAAAAACAGACCTAGATTTAGTTGGAGCGAATTTCTTCTCTTTACATCCTGAACAAGATTCTTTAAGTTTCCGTTCTCGTGAAGCAAAATATAGCATGCGTGAGAAGACAATTTATTGTAAAAAAGTAGATTATTTAGATATAGCAGATGCACGGATTTATCCAGATTCAGGCTTAGTTACTGTCCGTAAAAAAGCTAGAATTGATCCACTTGAAAATACAAATATCGTAGCAAATAGTGTCACGAAATACCATAAATTCGTTAATTGTATCGTAGAAATTAAAGCACGAAGAAAATTTGAAGCAGAAGGCGATTATCCATATTACGATGCTGATAGTACCCGCACAATCATTAAAATGAAAAGTATAAAGGCCGATTCAACTTTTCAGACCGTAGCCGAGGGGAAAATTGGGAGCAAAGATAATTTTAAACTCAGTAAACAATTTGAATATTATGGGGATGTGAATATTAGTTCCACTATTCCATTAATAAAATTCTCAGGTGCAACAAGAATTATTCATGAATGTGATAAATTCAAACGAAGCTGGATGGCATTTACTTCAGAAATTGACCCTAAAAACATTCAAATTCCGGTGTCAAATAATATGAAAAGTTTAGATAGTTTGTCATTAACTGCGGGTATTGTTTGGAGAGATTCGAAAAAAGTGGAAGAAATTACGCTTTATCCAACTTTCTTGTCTGAAATTCAGGACAAAGGTGACCAAGTTGTTTTTACTTCAAATGGTTATCTACAATACAGTGCTTTTACGAATGAATTTCAAATTGGATCCAAGGAAAAATTAATTAACCGGGGAGAAAAAGGAAATTACCTTGCTCTTCAAGCTGGAAACTGTTCCTTAAATGGTGATGGAGTAATAAGCCTTGGAATGGACTATGGTTCTGTCAATGTTGAAACTGTAGGAACAGTAAATTATTACCAAGAAAGTGGTCAAACTAATATGAATTTGACTGTAAAATACAACCTTCCATTGGAAGAAAAATCTTTCGAAGGAATTGCTGAAAAATTACTTAAAACTCCAGATTTAAAACCAATGGATTTTGCTTCCACAACTTTTGAAAAAGCACTTGTTGAATGGACGGATCGTAAAACTGCGGATAAAGTAAAAGCAGATTACACAGTAGATGGTACTTACAAAAAAATTCCTGATGCGATGAAAGCGGCGATTGTTATCACAGGTTTAAAATTAACGTCCTTCAATAATCCAAAGTTTGAAGAAAAAGGATTATATACAGATGTTGAATCAGCCGTGGTGGTGAGCATTTTCGATAAACCTGTCATGAAATATTTCCCTGTGAAAGCCTTTTTCCAACAAATTTATTCTGGTGCAGGAGGCGATAAATTTAATTTATTAGTAACGAATCCTGCTGGTTCTGAATATTTCTTGAATTATCAAATGGAGAAAAAAGATGGAACTTTATTGATTTATTCTGGCGATGCTGAATTGGACGCTGCTATCACGGAATTGAAGCCTGATAAGAGAAAATCTAAAAATTTCTCTTACGAAATGACAACTAATAGAATTTATTTAAGTAAATTTCTGAAATTATTTGCCACAGAATGATTCTTTATTTTATCTTATTTAGTGTTATTGCTTATTTGCTTGGCTCCATTCCTTCTGCGGTTTGGATTGGTAAATCCTTTCACAACATTGATGTGCGAGAACATGGAAGTAAAAATGCGGGTGCAACAAATACTTTTCGTGTCTTAGGAAAAAAAGCAGGGATCATCGTACTGTTAATGGATGTTTTAAAAGGTTTTATTGCAGTAACTTTACCTGTATTTTTTTTGAAGGAAGACCAATCAAATTCCTTGATACAAATGCAGTTATTGGCTGGAGTGGCTGTGTTTTTAGGACATTTGTTTCCTGTTTTTGCTCAATTTAAAGGAGGGAAAGGAGTAGCAACTTCACTCGGAATAATTGTTGCAATTCACCCGCCAGCAGCAGGATTGTGTTTGGCAATTTTTCTTGTTGTATTTATTTCTTCTCAATTTGTTTCATTGGGAGCGATGAGCGCAGCTCTGTTTTTTCCGATAAGTGTGATTTTTATTTTTAAAGAAGAATCAATCTATCAAATTGTATTTTCAATAGTGATCGGGATTACTGTCATTGCAACCCACAAGAAAAATATTATTCGAATTATTAATGGCGTTGAAAATAAAATGAACCTTTTTAAGAAATAGTCGTATAAGCTT
>CAZHLZ010000040.1:10103-15943 GCA_964532475.1 uncultured Chitinophaga sp. | reverse complement strand
AAATTTTAACAAAAAATGGTACTTTTTTAACATTTGAGCTGCAAGTTGGGTTAAAGAAGATGGATCAAGAGAGGTTTTGTCAGTTGTAAATCATCCAACAGAAGGAGCTGGATTGTGGAAAATTGAATTTGAAGAACTTAAAAATCGTGGAGTTCAAAGTGTTGGTTTAATTGTATCTGACGGTTTAACATCCATTGAAAATGCTTTTGCTAAAGTATTCCCAAACACGCCTCATCAACTATGTACAATTCATTTAAAAAGGAATATCATCACATTATTTCCATATAAATTAAGATCTCAAGTAAATGAAGAACTTAAAGACGTTTTTAGATTAGAAACAAGTACAGATAATCCTATTGATGGGTTTAATCGATTAGAAACCTTTATAAATAAATGGGAGCCAAAATATCCAAAACTAAAAAGTTTTCGAAATGAGAGAAATATCTATTATTTCACCTATACACTATTCCCAGTATCAATCCAGAGGATGATTTATTCTACAAATTGGATTGAACGCTTAAATCGAGATTACAAAAGAACCTTAAAAATGCGAGGAGCACTACCAAGTCCTGAATCAGTGCTTTTTTTAATTGGTTCAGTGGCAATGGAAAAAACGTATGGCTGCTATTCATATAAAATACCAGTTTTTACTGAAATTGAAATGTTAAAACGAAAAAACATAAACAATATAGATATACATAGTTTTACCTCGCCGGGCGGGCATGTTAATTGACAAGGTAATTTATTTAAATGACTTCGTTATTTTTTTTATAAAATAAATTAAATTTGAAATAGGAAATGACAAACAGCAAAATATTTTTACACACTTTTTAGCACACTACCAGTGAACCATCACGAGTATTTGCCCAAACGGCAGAAATGGTATCATTTTCTAATTCCATTCCCATAAAATCATTTCCGCTTTCGACCAAAATAGGATGAAAATTCACGAGTGAATCACTCAATTTGAAATTTGGAGCAAAGTTAGCAGAATCTTTATCTCTAAAGGCTGCATAAAATTCGGAAGCTTTGTTGTAACCAATTCCTGCTGCATTTCTTCTATCTCGCCACGAAATTGCCAAGTCTCCATCATTATCAAAATCTGCCCAAATTAAGTCCTGCATTTTCCCATTCCCAATGGCATCATCATTTATTCGAATTGGTGAAGTCCAAGTACTTCCATCATCAAATGTTTCTGTGAAATATATATCGATATCTGTTGTTTGAGAAAAGGGGAAAATGAATGCTTTGTGACTTAGGTTAACTGGATTTTGAACTAACCTGTAGCTAACTTTAGCTGAATCATTTTGGCTTGCACTAGAAACTCCAGCATACACTGTTTTATAGGAAAATTCATTGCCTGAATCATCTGAACTCGCTAAGATATATTGCGGAAAAATGTTTTGAGATGAAACGTAACTTGGGTAAATACAGGAGAAATTATTTCCTGAACAAGCTGGAGGAGCAAAAGGTCCTGCAATTAAGGGTCCGACTAAATAATTGCTTGTATCAACATAACGCCAAGGGTTCCACGTTTGTCCTCCATCAGTGGAATTTACAAAATAAGGTCTATTCGGTGCTGGAATCCAAGGTGCTGGTTTTGAAGTGATATATAGTTTATCCCCCGTTTCATTAATTACCAAAAATGGTCGATCGATTGGTTTTTTATCGCCATCGGCATACATATCAATTGCTTGAACGGGTGTACTCCAAGTTAACCCGCCATCAATGGATTTAAAAACATAGACGCCTCCTGAATCAGGACTTTCCCGATGATCGATAAAAGACAAAAACAAGTTTCCAAGATGATCAAATGCCAAAGAAGGATCAGCAGATTTGTAAGTGGATTCAACATGCGGCATCACCAAAACAGGAGACCAAGTTTGTCCACCATTAAAACTTGATTTTACTTTTATACTTAATCTTGGTGCATTAGCAAATACATAGCCCATCCATGCAACAACAATATTTTGCGAATTACTTGGATTTATGGCTAAATACGGTTCTCCTTCAAAAACTAGTTGATTGGAAATGTTTTGATTTTGGGCAATTAAAAGTTTTGAAAAAACAATTAAAAAAAGTAATAAATAGATTTTTTTCATGAGACCAAGTTAATCGTTTTATTGAAGAATTCCTAAGCTTTTTAATATATTTTGGGTGATTTCTATCCTAGCTGCCGCAAAATTTTGATTTTCTAAGTCGGAAGTTTGAATGCAATTGGAGAAATAATAAACATTGTTTTCGGTTTCAATAATCCCAACATACCAGCCAATATCTTCACTGTTTTGACTTCCCCAACCAGTTTTTGCATAGATTTTTATTCCATTTGTATCTGAAACTAGCATGATTTTTTTTAAGATGTCGATACTTCTTTTAGAAACGGGAAGTTTGCAGTTATTTAGTTGATATAAAAAATCGATTTCCTGTTTAGGTGTTATTCTCAAATCTCCAGTGAGCCAAAATTTATCAATGCCCCCACTAATATTTTGATTCCCATATTGGAGTTTATCTACCCAAAATTGCATTTTTTCTTCACCAACTCTTCTTGCTAATTCCTGATAATACCAAACGGTTGAATTTTTAAATGCAGATTTTAAGTCGTGATTTGAATTCCATTTTGCAATTTGTCGGTCAACACCATCCCAAGGAATAATAAAGTTTTCATCAGAAATAACTCCTGTTTCTAAACCAATTAGAGTATTACAAATTTTAAAAGTCGATGCCGGTGTAAATTCATTTTCACTCAAACTTTCATTGTAAATTGTATAGTTCTTTTCGTTTTGATTGTAAAATATAAAACATCCATCAACTTTGTATTCATCATAAAAGTTTTTGTATTCATTTTTTAGCAGCACTTTTTTTGAATTTGCACAAGATGCTAAAAGCAAAATTACAATAAGGGTTTTGATTGTTAGTTGGAAATGAGACATAACTATTACTTCAGACCCAAAGCTCCCGAAGGACATTTTAACACTTGTTCCCTAATTATTTCCTTTGATTCATTTTCAGTCTGAATCCAAGGTTTTTCTTTCGGCTTAAAAACAGAAGGTAAACCTTTTGCACATATTGCTGAATGTGTACATTTTGTTGCGTCCCAGGTAATAATTAAATCTTCTTTTTTATATTCTTTTTGCATGTCTTTTAAATTTGAATGAATCAAATCTAGGAATAAAAAATGAAATTACCAACCTAATTCATTACACATGTTTATGGTATAGGTATCAAATGTTTCGTCATCGTAATAAATGGTTACCACTAAATCTTCCAAACATCCCCAACCAGTGTATCCACCTTGAAAATTATTTGTTTTATCTGTTGTGGTGTAATAACGTTGTTTGATACTTTCGTGATTTCGGTCATATACAACTTCAACAATGTGATCTTTTATGCTTTCAATTCCTCTCAACTGCACTTGAAAATTGTACATTCCCTCTCGAGGTGTTTCTTTAGCTGTTACAACTGGGGTAATTTCAAATGATTCAAGCGCATATTCTTCCTCTGAAGAATTATAATATTCGATTAATTCACAGGCATTAAATTCAAAAGTCATGGAAGTATTGTCTTTAAAAAACACAATTGCTTGCATATTTTCATAACATCCCCATCCTTCGTACGATGTATAAAAGTTTGGTCCTTCGAGCACTTCAACATAGTTTTCACTAAAACTTGGATCGTCGTACACGTAAACAATTTTTGAAACTAAATTCACTACCTCATCACTGATGTCAAAACCACAAGTGTAATAATTTCTCCCTTCCCGGATTTCTTCACTATAGGCGTAAATTGCAAAATTCTCCTCGGAAATTGTTTCATTTTCAACTCTGTTGTCATACTGCTGAACAATTTCATCCACTTCTGAATAATATTCCTCTTCCTTAATCTCAGTATTTTGATTGTCAACAACCAAGTCTGGGTCAACAACTGGGTCAACATTAGGATTTATTTTTGGCAAAGTGTAATCTTTTTGAACCACATATCCTTCAGCAATCATTGCTTTGAAAGAATCATAATCAATCCAAGCATAACCGTTTGCTCCCCAAGTTTTTCCATAGGAATTAAGTATTTTGAATGCGTGTTTAGAATTATCATAACCAACTAATAAAATGGCATGCAAACCATCTTTATCATCACTTGGAGTTCTTTTGTAAATGTCATTTTCAGTTTTATTGTAGAAGCCAGAAAAAACATCGTCTGTATAGACCGCAATAATCACTGGCATATCTTTACTTAGAAATGTTTTCAATTCATTAAAATTTTTCACATCTTCAACCCTGTACCAATCTTTAATTTTATAATTGCTAGCAATTGTTGCAAGTTTGGAATTGGGTTTAGAACAGTCACTAGAATTATAAGGACAATCCGTAATTGAAACATTACCAGTGGTTTTTAAGAAATTTAATGCGTCACTAATGTATGTTCCACAACTGCAATCAGGACAACTTAACTCCTTAATGTTTTGATAAATGTAAGATGGACTGTAAATGTGACTTTCAGTTTTTACTTCTCGTGAAGATTTACAAGCCTGGTAAAAACTCATGAAACCATATCCTGTTGCCCATGCTGTGCATGAAGGTTGACCGCCTTGATTTCCTGGAGTAGGAAAAAAGTTTGCTGGAATAACATAACTTGCAGGAAGACCAGCTGTTTTTGCTGTTGAATTACCTGCTAATTGTGGTGGAGATTTTAATTTGTTGTAGTTTTCAACAGGCATTAATTTTAATCCCTGTGCTTGAATCAAAGCAAAGGAAAATAGCATAGCAAGGACTAAAATATACTTCATATTGAAATGGGTTTTACTTTTTGAAGTAAAAATAGTGCCAAAAAATTAATAATTGAGCTTTTTGAAAATATTATTTCATGATTTGTTCAAAAAAACCACCAATTTCTTGCTTTTCATCAATAAAATGAATTTCATAAATCCAATATCGTTCTTGACCCAAAATATCTAAGTTTGACATTAATTCTTTATTTTCAGGATGTATGTAATTGATTTTTTCTTCACCCAACAATTGTTCATGTGGGAAATTTCCAATCAAATGACCACAATGTTCATTTCCGTATTTCCAACCAAATTTTATAGCCAAATCGACGGTAAATTGATACAATTCCGCTCCAGTGATGTCAAATTTGTTGCTTTGATAAAAACTATTCCCTTCATTCCAAGCTTGCTCAACATCTCTTTGAAGTTTGAGTTTTTCTTCATTATTGCCAAGTACAAATGTTCTTCCAAAGTCGGCTTCCCAATCCTCAAAAACTGGTCCGAAATCAAAAAAAAGAATGTCATCCTCCTTTAAAACGAGATTTTCAGGATTATGAGCGTAGGGTAAAAGGGTGTTTTTTCCAGCACGAACAATCCGTTTATGCCAATATTTTTTGATACCAAAAAGTTCAAATGCTAAGTTAAAAACTTCTATATTCAGCTCTTTTTCTGATTTTCCGGGAATTATTAACGTGCGATTTTCAATTTCTTGAAATAATTGATTTGCCTTTTCTTCTGCAAGAATTAAACTTTTTAGTTTGCTTTCCATTTTTGTCTTTGCACGAAAATAGTTATTATTTTTAAATGCGAAAGTCTAGATTTTGAAATTAATAAGGTAACTGCTTACTTTCTGTGTTCGACTCCTCAGGAGTCGTTATTGACTGATTATACTTTTTTTATAAATGTGCGACCTTTTCAAGGCCGGGAGTTACAACTTTCCTGAATCTGGCTTCTTTTTCAAGGTCGGGAAACAATGAGTTACTAATAAATCAAAATATAAATTATTGTGAATTATTAATGTTTATCAAACTAATCCCGAAGGGATTAAACGTTTGTAAACAATAAACCACCAAACCATTCG
>CAZHLZ010000040.1:0-10003 GCA_964532475.1 uncultured Chitinophaga sp. | reverse complement strand
TGTAAACAATAAACCACCAAACCATTCGACTCCGAAGGAGTCGCACAAATCAATCATTGAAGTCAAGATGTCAAGTGTAATCTTACAAACATCCACCCGACTCAAAAGTTTTATGGCTTTCTGTGCTCAGGTTTAAAGTATTCCCTAATTTCAAATACAAAATCTTCAAATTTTTCTAATTGTTCTTCCGTGCATATACTTTTTAGTTCACGTGCTTGTTTGATTTTTAAAAGTTCCATCTTGTGTTCATTTTCAGAAACTCGTTGTGCCAAAGCATTTAAAAATTGATCGTCACTTTCTTTTCTAAACATCTCAACATTCATGGAATCTCGTTGACTTCTCAGCAAACTCAAAACTTTGTATTCTTCTTGATGAAATTTGCTTCTGAGCGACTTAAATTTACTCAATTGCTCTTCATTCAATTCAAGTTTCTCTTTGAGTATTTGATTTAATTTTTGAACATTAACTCGATGATGAGGTGGACCAGGTGGACGATGAAATCCTTCGGGGCGATTCATTTCTTTCCAAACAAAAATAGAAATCAAAATAACATTCATAGAGAATAATAAGACCGAAATGCGAATCAAATATTTTTTTTGTGCGAAAACATCCATTTTTACTTAAATTAAGTCGATTAATAATTCTTCAGAAACAAGTTCCAATTCAATTTTCTTTTTTTCTTTTTTTTCAGTTTGCTTTTGCGAAAAATAAAGAGTGAAAAAAGAAAAATTCAGAAGCAAAATGCCGATTATTAACAAGTTTATTCTCAATTTCCCTTTTTTATGTATGTTCTCTTTTTTTTTGCTTGCTATTTTTTGCAACAAATCTTTGCTCCAAGATTCACTTACATTTAAGTTTTCTAATTGATCAAATTTATCACTAGTACCATTATTTTCCATGACTAAGGTGTTTTTGAAATTTGTAAAAAAGTGTTGTAATCTGAGGTGAATTTCTTTTTCGCCCTGAAAATCAATGATTCAACTGCAACAACACTGGTGTCCATTATTTCCGAAATCTCTGGATTCGAATATCCTTCTACCTTGCTCAATGTGAAAGCAACTCGTTGATTCTCCGGAAGCTGATCTAAAATATTCATCAAAACTTTCATTTCTTCATTTTCAATCATTTGTTTATCGGCGGAAGAATTGCCAGAAATCCAATTACTAACGTCGTCTATGTGTAAAATTTTACCAATTGATGAAATTCGTTTTTTGCGTTTTCTTTTCTTCAATTCATCCAAGGACTTCGTAACTGCTATTCGATAAATCCAGGTTGAAAGTTTTGATTTCCCATTAAATGAACGAATTGATTGGTGCACTTCAATAAATACTTCTTGTGCAATGTCTTCTGCATCTTCTTTATCCAAAAAGAATCGGTAACAAGTATTTAGAACTTTTTGGGCGTAATTTTGAATTAAAAAGTCAAATGCTTTTTTCTCACCTTCCTTTAACTTCAAAATTAGTTCCAGTTCATCCATTCATTTACAAAACTGCAAAATTCTATTTTATGATCGATATTTTTTGTGAAATTTGATTTTTTCCCTCTCCAATTTTTACGATGTAATTGCCGCTGTATAATTTTTGAATGTCAAAATATGCAATTGTACTTCCTTGATTTAAGCTAGTTTTTTGCACCATTTTACCTTTTGAATCATACAATTCAAGAGAAATTGATTCCTTTGCCAAGGATTTGAACTGAATAGCAATGAAATCATTACTTGGGTTTGGATAAACACTAACTTGAGAGAACAAGTTTTCATCTAATTCACTTGTTTGTGTATATGTCGTGACAGTTTCTGTGATGCTTGTAACTTTTGCTGCTTGCACATTTCCATAATAAGTTGGGCCAACAGCATACGGATAGGCAGAATTGTGATTTTCATCTACCGTGCAAAAGTATGCGTAAGTTCCATTTGGGTATTCGGGAGTTATGCAAAATCTACCATTGTGATCATCTAAATGTCCTGAATTTGCAATATATTCGTAATCTTCACGAAAATAACCAAGGAAATAAGTTGAATTAACATCTGGTCCACTTGCAACTGTTGCACCAGTCGGTGACGTTGTTCTAGTTGTAATATTTCTAAAACTGTAAGAAGATTGCATTCTAACAATTCCGCCAGTTCCGTCTGTATTTGCAAAACCATAGGCACCATAAATTGGAAATCCATCAGCAGCAAAACCTATTAATGGTGAATGTGAGTTAACATCAATTGTATATAAACCATCAGAAGGGTACAAATCACAAATATTGGAAATTACGTTCAAATCTAAATTAAATGCACTTGGGTTTTGATGATGGTGATAATTTCCCATCGCTGGATGCGCTTTACTACAATCAAAACCAGCTTTTTCTGCAGGAATTGCATCTCTATTCCAAGCATTTGTAGCCATTGGTCCTCCAGGACAAGGTGGATTTCCAGGTCCGCCGCACAAAGCACTTGTACTAGGATTCCAAGCAACACCATCGCGGTAATCAAACAAGGCAACTCCATTGATGAATAATCCGATATTTCCCCCACTTGTTGCTGTTCCTACACCGGTGTTTTGCGTTGGTACCAATGGGAATTTAAAAATTCCATTTTGATCTGTTGCCAAAGAAGGATTCCCATCTAAAAAAGGTCCTGTGATGTAAGCTGGGATCCCGTGTGTACTTACATAAACATAATCAGTTGAATATTGAACGGTTTGCACATTTGCTTCCACAGCATCAGTTATTGCAGTAGAATTCCCACTTACGTAATGTCTTCCTACAATGCCCGTGGTATTTTGCAACCAAGAGGTTATTATCGGATTTGTTTGGGCAATGATTGAATTTGCACCAAAAATTAAGAGTGAATAAATTATTTTTTTCATATGTCTATAATTTGTTTTTTATTGTCATATGGAATACGCCAGTTTGAAAATTTAGTCATTTTTGTTTGCGTTTTTCAAATATGGCTATTTCATATAGATTGAATTTTAATTATTGTTTCTTTTAAACTTTGAAGATTTTTCTTTTGAGTTCTTGCACTTAATTACAATTATTCTTTCATTAGTTTAATTGTTTTATCATTGACAGTCAGAAAATACAATCCTTTTGCTAAAGAATCAAAGTTATTTAAATGAATTTGTATGAGGAAAAGAAAATTTTGGATTGAATAAAAATGATTTATCAGATAAAGTTAATAAAAACGCAATCAAATCTACCTTTTCATTAGAGTTTAATTCGACTCGCCTTTTCAATTTGGGTGAAAGTGTTGGCCCAGCTTGAATTTCAGTTGTGTAGTGATTCAATACTTGTTGTAATTTCTTAAATCTTCCATCATGCATATATGGAGCTGTAAATTCAATATTTCGTAGTGTGGGCACTTTAAATTTTAAAGAATCATGTTTGTTGTTGGTGATGCGCATTCTTCCAAAATCATTCAAGCTTGGATCGATTTTAAGTCCAATATTTTCGAATTCATAATTGGTAAAAAATGGTTCTTGATGACAACTTGCACAATTTTTTTTGAATAATTTATAGCCTCTATATTCTTGTTTTGTAAATACAGCTTCCTTTCTTTTAATGCTGTCAAAACGCGCATTAGAACTCACTAATGTCAACATAAATTGTGAAAGTGATTTTAATACATGTTCGCCAGTTATGATGCTATCATTAAAAGCTTGCTTAAAATACTTGGGATAATTTGGGTCATTTTGAAGCTTTCTCACAACATTTTCAATTTTCTCATCCATTTCATCAGGATGTGATATTGGCGCCAAAGATTGGACATCTAAATGATGAATTGCTCCATCCCACATAAAAGATTTACTCCAAGCAAGGTTCATTAATGCTGGTGCATTTCGTATTCCAATTCGGTCGTATATTCCGTGACTTAAAGCATGATCAGTGTGTGCAAATGCATTGTTTGGTGAATGGCAACTTGCGCAGGAAATAGAGTTATCTTTAGACAAAATTGGATCATAAAAAAGAATTCTTCCCAATTCAATTTTTGCTTCAGTCAACGGGTTTTTTCGCAAATCGTAATGAGTTTCCGGCCAACCAAAAGGAATGATTTCTTTTTCTATTGAATGATTCGTTTTCCAAGAAATAAGTAAAACAATAAGTAAAAAAAGTAGAACAAATTTTTTCATTTTGAAATAAAAAAAAGGTTATTTACTAATTTTGCAAGTTCTACAGCATCCTTGCTTGGCGACATAATTTGATTTAATTCTTTTAAATAAATTTGTGAAAAGAAGGATTCCAAATCAAACTGAATAAGGATAGTATTCTTTTGCTCCTCAAGTTTCAATTCAATCGTTTGAAGCGGATTATTTGGGCTTTTGTAACCACCAATATGAAAAATAAATTCATTATTCCTTGTTGGGGATTGTGTACTTGTGCCTTCAATTTTAAAATTAATGTAACCACTTTGCCATGTCCAATACATGCCTTTGGTCGGGTCGAGATCACCACCTAAAACTCCTGCTGCATTTGTTGTGCTATCAATTCCTAAATCGAATTTTATCACATCGTAATCAGTTACGTTCATTGGGAATTTTAGATCGATATTTTTTTTATTCTCAAAATCAACTAAGTAAAATTGTTTGTTATTTTGCCAAACCGTTTCATCCTTGTGAAGTAAGGTAATATTTGAAATATAAAATTTAAGAACTGAAATTTGGAATGTATCTTGATTTAGAATGAAATTCTCGTTTAGCTCAAGTTTTTTTGTCCCAACTTTTCCTTCAAAAGAAATTTGAATTTCATTGTACTCTTGCACATAACTGCAAAAAGGGAAAAAAAATAGTACAAAAAAGAAAAATTTCATCTCAAAGTTTAAAACAAATATAAAGCTTTGACGACGAAATTGATTTATTCTTGTGTTAATGAAATAAAATTGATGAATAAATCTTAAATTTGCAAATAAACTTTTTGTAAGTATGCCCTTAAAAATAACAATTTTTATTCTAATTTCATTTATTCCATTATTCTTTTGGAACAGAATGGCACTTAAAAAAGGGATTCAAGTTGATTACAGATTGGCCCTCAGTTACTTTATTTTCGGCTCTTGGTTTGGGATGTATGGTGAATTGTTTTTATATAAAATAATTGATTGGATTTTTCATGAACCAATTTGGGAGTATCGAACCCTTCCCATTCATCATGGTATTACCTCGTCTTATGGTCCAGCTATGTGGGGGATTGCCTCTATTTACATTTGTTACCACAAAAATTACAAGATTTTCAATATCAAATACTCTAACAAACTGATGGCTTTTATCAATGAGGCAGGTTTTTTATTGGTACTTGAAGTAGTTTTTAATGTGATTGCCTATGGAATTTTTAATGACTACTTTTTTTATTACTTTGTTCCAGATTTAGGTCATTGGACAAGTATTACAAATATGCCGTTTTGGTGGGTTGGGTATAAAATGATGGTAAAATATGCTGGGTTACTTAATAGAAATGAAAAGCTTAATCTTGCAATCGCCATTGTGATGATTATCGTTGCAATCTTTCCAGATTAAAAAACAATTTCATTTCAATCTGCAATTTTTTTTTGCATTCATTGAAATGAAATTGTTGTTTTAAATTTATTTTTTTGGAATCAGGTGGTATTCATGTTTATCATTTCCGTCCATGTAATAATACCAGAAAGAATCTTCTTTCAATTTTAAAATCACCAAGGTTCTGGATGACTGAGCATCCGACCCAACTAATTTAATCTCTTTGGAATCATTTTGAAATGTCCAGTTGCCTGAACCTTCGAAAAAACTCCAAGAATAGGAATAAACTCCCTCTTTGGTGAAATTTTCGTAGTAACTACTTACGAGAGAAGTAACATCATCGCCGTTGATTTTGTAATTCTCAACTTGCCAAGAATTAGTCACTCTGTTTGTTCTAGAAAACAAAGAAAGAGCTGGTTCTTCAGGATACTTTGCACATGATGTTAAGTTTAGTAAGAACATTGCACTTACTAGGAAAATTGCTGCTGTGTACTTTTTCATTTTTGTATTTATTTGAGCACAAAAATGAATCAGATTCGTTCTTTAGATGTTACATAAAAACGATCTTTACTTGCATGAAAATAAGATTTAAGGTTGAATCACAATTTTTTTGTTTACTATTTGTTGATTATCATTCGATTTTATCGTGATAAAATAAATTCCAGCGGTCAAGTTTTGGTTTTTAAATTCAATTTCAGCACCTGAATAGTTTGAAATTGAGCTCATTATTTCTCCCAATTGGTTCGTGATTGTGATTTCACCATTCGATAATTCTTGTTCGAAGGCAATTTTGAAATCTGTACATGCAGGGTTTGGGCAAACATTGAAACTTGAGTTGTTTTCTTCATTAACACTTGCAACTTCAGAACTTAATCGAGCTCTACTTGCATCCCTACAATTATTAAAATTTCGCATCAAATCGAAATAAGAGCCGTCTTCAAAACTTAAGTCATTGTTACTTACAACTAAACCTGAAATAAGAGAAACCCCAACAATATTTCCACCAGAGCTGAAATAATAGACCATTTGGTCCGGTTCAATTGCAGAGCTAGCATTTATAGAATAACCCCCAAAATTTAAATTAACAGGAGAAACCTCAATTAATTCTCCATTGATTGTATTGATCTTCCCTAATTTTACGGAAGTTGAGTCCAGTATTTGCATTGGGAAGTCCGTGTTGGTACTATCGTAAGAATAAAAATTTTCACGAATTAAGCCATATAATGCTGTATCAGCGCAAGAATAAGTAAAATTATCAAACATTTTTCCTCCAGGAAAATTTATGGGAAATGAACTATAAACTTCTCCTGTATACATATCTAAACCAGTAATCTCGATCCCCTTGGAAAAATAGTACACCATTTGATACGGATCAATCGCACTTCCTGCAAGCGCAAACCCTTCACCTATTGAATTTTGAGATATTTGTTGAATTTCACCTGTCTCAGCATTTAATTTTGCTAAAAACATTTCTGCACAACTAAATATTTGATTTACATAAAAATTTCTTCTTGCCAATCCGTAAATTGTACTATCCGAATTATTGAATCTAAAATTATCAAAATAACTTTCTCCATTTTGATTAAAAAGTGATACCATCGAGCTAGTTTGACCAGAATTTAAGTCCATTGTAATGAATTTATCACCACAAAAAAACAAAAAAGAATTAGTATACGGATTTAAAGCTGCTCCAGTTAAATTAACCGCCATTGTAGAACCTGTTGAACTAATATTTTCTACAAAACCTGTATTCGGATCTAATTTCCCCAATTTTACAGTTGCCGAGTCAATAACCTCATATTGAAAAGTGGTATCAAAAGGGTCTGTTTATAAACTATAATAATTTTTACGAACAACTCCGAAAATTTCACTATTATCTTGAGAAAAGCTTATGGTGAAATTCAAAAATAACAAGGATGAAAGGATTACATTTTTCATAGTACAAAGTTTTGTGTTAGAAACAATTACAATTCCAATTTGTTTAAGCTACAATAAAAATAAATTAATCCTTTTCTTAAGCCAAGCATCTAGTCTTAATTCATTTAGTATTACCTGACCGCTTAAGAAGCATAGCAGAATGATTAATAAATTAGGTATTAATCCACCAAAATCACATATAATCCATGCAATAATCCTGGAAAAATAAAAAGAACAAATAAAAGTAGATTAATCCAACATTTTGTATTCCAAGTTCCTTGATGTAAAAAAACAGCTAAAGGAGACAAAATAAAACACAAAATTACAAGCAAAATTGTTTTTTCATCCACTCCTTTTATTATGTTTTTGAAACTATTTTTCTTATTTTCAATACTTTTGAAATTCTTCGTTTTATTGTCAGAAGAATTTTTTGTTACCTTATTTGATTCAATTAATGTTTTTTCTCTAGACAAAAAACTATTTGAATTTTCTATAGAATTAAAATTAACATCATTAAAAGCAACATCAGACTCTATACTTTCTTCTTGATTAACAATAATTTCATTAGAAACCGTCGTAACATCTTCTTGAAAATCCTGATTTTCAGTGACATCATTTTCTTCTAATGCAAGTTGATTTTTCTTTAAATCATTGATTGCCAAATCAGATTCTTTTTCACTGATGTATCGCTTTTTGAAATCAATATGAAAACCTTTATTGTATTTTCTTTTTGTTATAAAATTATTAGAAACAACCTCATTTGATGTTGAACATGAACTTAAAATAGCAAGGCTAAATAGAACGGTAAAGATAGAAAAGAATGACTTTTGATTTTTCATGTTCTTATTTTTTGTTTTTTATTATAAAAGTTAAGGATAAATTTATTTTGTTTTCTCAAAAGTAATTCCGTCCGCTTCAAACGCCAATTCAAAGGAAGGTTCGGTAATTTTTGCAATTTCTTCTTTGCTTTTCCCTGCATCTTCAGCATAATGTTGTAAAATATCTACTGGAATGGTATCCCAATAAGCTACGCCATGTAAATAGGCAGATGTACCGATTTTCGTTTTCGGTGGAATTGTAAAATGGTCTTTAAAAATCACTTTAAATGTTGAACCATCTTCTTTTTTGATGTTTATCCAACAACCAGCTTTAGAGCAAACTTCATCAATTTTTGCGTTGATAGTAAACTCTTGCTCCTCTTTTGAAGCATTCATTTTGGTTAGCATTTCAGCAACTTGAATTGCTTTTTCTACATCCACTTTTTCTGGACCATAAGATACCATTTCTGCCTTATCTTCTGTTTTTTGAGTATTTGAGCAGGACGAAAAGATAACACCAGCAATTACAAGTGCACACAAATAAACTATTTTCTTCATAAAACTTTCTTATTTCAACTGTTTATCGTAAAATTCAGACACTTTGAAAAGGGTTCCAGCCATCTCAATTTGAGAAATCTTATTTGCTACAAAAAAACGATTGATAATCTGACGGCTAGATGCATCGTTGTTTACCATTGTGATTTTCGCAATGTGCGTATTTTCATCGTAAGAAACAGTAAAAAACGTTACATAAAACGCAGCGTTTTTTTCAAGAATTTCTTTTTTTGTTGCACTTGGCATCATAAATTCAAACACACCAGCTGTTTTGCTTTCAGAAAATTTAGCAGGATTTACTACCTTTGCTTCAAAAATTTTGTCTTGGGAAAATGCTTGGTTAAATGCTATAGATCCTACAAAAACAAAAATAACTAATAATAATTTCATAATTTAATCTTTTTACGAAGGTATAAATAATTTTTGATATGGCAGAATTACTTTCATTTTTTAACGAAAAATTAATTGAAGCAGGTTGCGATGAAGCTGGAAGAGGTTGTTTGGCGGGACCAGTTTGCGCTGCAGCTGTCATTTTACCTCCCGATTTTTCTCACCCCTTTTTAGATGATTCAAAAAAAATGAGCGAAAAGCACCGAGAAATTTTAAGACCAATTATTGAAAAAGAAGCTATTGCTTGGAATGTACAGTTTGTTTCTCATGAAATTATTGATCAAATTAACATCTTGAATGCGAGCATTTTAGGGATGCAACTTGCAGCACAACAATTAGACCCAAAACCAGAATGCTTACTAATTGATGGAAATAGATTTCATGCTTTTGAAATTCCACATTTTTGCTTCGTGAAGGGTGACGGGAAATTTAAAAACATTGCAGCAGCCTCAGTTTTAGCAAAAACACATCGAGATGAATTTATGGAAAAATTGGCATTGGATTTTCCAAATTATAAATGGGAAAAAAATAAAGGTTATCCCACAAAAGATCATCAAAATGCAATAAAAGAATTCGGGTTTACAGATTTTCATCGAAAAACTTTTCACCTAAAAAACCAAATGCAACTTGAATTTGATTAAAGATGAACTTAATAAGTTAAACCTTTGAATTCTTAGGATAAAATAGCAGTTTATTTTAACAATAAAATTATCTTTTTTGCGTGTAAACCTGTCCCTTTTTGTTATGAAAAACTGGTAATGAAATTGAAAATCGCTAATAATTGACCACGTAGTAGCGACGAAGTCAATTAGCTGCAAGCTCTGCCGATAGCTATCGGTAGAAAATTAT
>CAZHLZ010000039.1:8653-16391 GCA_964532475.1 uncultured Chitinophaga sp. | reverse complement strand
AACACTTCAAGTTTACGTTCAAGGCTAAGTGTTTTTTTAACTGAAAGTGAGCATTTTAAAAAGATTGCACCTGTAAATGAATTAGATAGTATTTGGAAAAGTGATTCAAGTAAAAATGAAATTTATTTTGGACATGTTTTTTTAATTTCTGCAAGTAAATTAAGACTCTTGGCGAAAATTTCAGGCTTCGAATTAATTAAAGAACATAAAACAGAAAGTAATTTAACTTCCTACTTATTGCTGCCACTTTTTTATCCCTTCATTTTACTTTCCTCCTTCATACTTTTGCAAAAAAAACTTAGAAAAAATAAAGGGAATGCAGAAAAGTGCAATTTGTATCGTGAGATTTTCAAATTAACAACAAGTATTAAAACATTAACGCAAGGACATTTATTTTATGAATTCAAAAAAACGAACTCATTAAACGAAATTTATTCCCGATTTAATGACGTGCATCAAGAGTTTGGAAGGACGTAGAATCACGATTTATAAGGTTTTTTTATAAGCAAAAAAATTACTTCAGATTACTTATTTCCTTTCTTTGGGCGCCTTAACCGCCTGCGCCTGCAAGTCCTCTTCGCTGCACTCATGCGGGCTTTCCGGACTCCGTCGGGGCGTGGGGATTTGAGTAGAAAGTAAAATCGAATTTTGAAATGAAAATTTGTTATTCAGTGTCAAAGGATTGAAAGTAAATATTTTAAAAAACTCTTAAATCGCAGATTTATGAATTCTTTGGAGATGGCGATTAATTTAGGGGCATGTTTAGCCGATTAGTTTCACCTTATTTAAATTAAGATTTTTTTTCCACTGATATTAATGATTTTAATAAGTAATAGATATAAAATGGCAAGTATGAAATTATTACTGCTATTGAATCTATAAAATCTAAAATAAAATACTTCACAGGTAATATAAAGTAAAGTGCAAAAAACATGATAAAAATAAGAAACCCTTTCTTTCTATTTATTTTTTGTTTCTTTAAAATAAACCATAACGCAAGTAATGGAAAGCCAAAAAATATAGAAAAAAGGAGGAATAATAAGGCAAAGAAAATAACCTTTGCTATATCAGGGTCATAGAAACCATTAACTTTCCCAATTAAAAGAAAACAATAAATTAAGGACATAATTGTCGAACCCAACATTTGGCTAAGTAACCATTTCAAAAACATAATATTCAGTTTTTTTATTACTCTGGCTTAGCCCCAGCTCCGCTGGATTTAAATTTGTTAAAATCGCTGTGCTAAGTTGCACCGCGCCAGCAGCCACGAAGTGAATCCTGCGACACACAAATTTCAAATCCACACTCATTTCACAAACTTTTACTTTTTCCCAAAAATACAAACTATCTTCAAAAATTCTTCAGTTATTTGATTTTTTTCATCTCCCATGTCCACAAGTTTGATGTTAAGACATAGGCTTTAGCAAGGTATTTTAAGTCAATCCTTAAAAAGGAAAAATTATGATTGTCTTCTAAATTTCCCTGCAAAAGGCGATCTAAAAAAATAATCTACAATGCATTTACAGCATTCAACTTGAAGTCTGAAGTGGTATGAAAAGTTAATTCAGGGTAATCTCTTTCAGCCATTTGCAACAAAAATGTCGTTTCTGCGAGAAAAACAAAATTATCGTCTTTATCTTTAGCAATATTTCCCGTTTTTGCTTGTAAAAAGCGGGTTAAAACTTCTGGATGATCCGTTGTAATCCAACAAGCTTTGAAATAATTTTTGGGAACAAATCTACAAGATGCACCATATTCATGTTGTAATCTATGTGCAATAACTTCAAATTGTAATTGACCAACTGTACCAACAATTTTTCGATTTCCTGGCTGCTGAATAAACATTTGTGCCACTCCTTCGTCGGTCAATTGACGAATTCCTTTTTCCAATTGTTTTGATTTCATTGGATCTAAGTTCTCCAATTCTTGGAAAATTTCTGGTGAAAAACTTGGAATTCCTTTGTACATCATTTTTTCTCCTTCGGTCAAAGTATCACCAATCTTGAAATTTCCTGTATCGTATAAACCAATCACATCGCCTGGAAATGCCTCATCGATCACAGATTTATCTTGTGCCATGAAGGAAGTTGGATTCGGGAATTTGAATTTTTTGTCCAAACGAACGTGATTGTAAAATGTATTTCGTTCAAATTTTCCAGACACAATTCTTAAAAAGGCAATTCTATCTCTGTGTTTTGGATCTAAATTGGCATGAATTTTAAATACAAAGCCTGAAAATTTATCATCCGACGGATTCACAAATCGCAAATCAGTTTCTCTTCCTCGTGGTGATGGAGAAATTCGAATAAAAGTGTCTAATAATTCTTGAATTCCGAAATTATTTACCGCAGAACCAAAGAAAACTGGTGCAACCTCGCCTGAAAGGTACTTTTCACGATCAAAGGCATCGTAAACGCCAGCAATCATTTCCAATTCTTCACGCAATTCATTCGCAGGATTTTCGCCCACCAATTCATCAAGTTCCGAAGAATTAATATCAGACAAGGAAACAATTTCTTTGGAGATTTTAGTTTTATTTGCCTGAAATAGATTAATGTTTTGGTCGTAAATATTGTAAACACCTTTGAAACGATCTCCCATTCCAATTGGCCAAGTCAAAGGTCTAACTTTGATGTCCAATTTCTCTTCTAATTCATCCAATAAGGTAAAGGCATCCTTTCCTTCTCGGTCCATTTTGTTTACAAATATGATAACAGGCGTATTTCTCATACGACAAACCTCCATCAATTTTTCAGTTTGCGTCTCAACACCATTTGCACAGTCGATTACTAAGATAACGCTATCAACGGCAGTTAAAGTTCTGTAAGTATCTTCAGCGAAATCCTTGTGACCAGGAGTATCTAAAATATTAACTTGTTTGCCACCATATTCAAAAGCCATAACAGAAGTTGCAACAGAAATCCCTCTTTGTTTTTCAATTTCCATGAAATCGGAGGTGGCAGTTTTTTTGATTTTATTATTTTTTACTGCACCTGCTGTTTGAATTGCTCCACCGAAAAGTAGTAATTTTTCAGTTAAAGTCGTTTTTCCAGCATCTGGATGGGCGATAATTCCAAAAGTTCTTCTTTTTTCTATTGCTTCTGTGTTTTTCATATACTTAAAATCGATGCAAATTTACTGAAAATAAAACTATTTTGAAAATTTCATACTCTCTCGTCAATTATTTATTTGACTTTCCTGAGGAATTATAGTAAATTTGTGTAAAATTAAAACATGAAATATTTCCTTAGTTTTCTAGTCCTAATAAATTTATTTTCCTTTAAAGCGCAAACATTGGAGCAAAAAATTGCAAAAATTGATCGAAAAATAGACTCTATCAATAATTTAAAAGACAATTTGTACCTTCAAAAAGAGGATTTGAAATTGTCTTGGGTTCAAGAAAAAATGATAGAAATTGGTATGCCTAAAAAAAATGACAGCTTAAAAATTAAAGAAGAAATCGTTAAACACAGCGCAATAATTTTATCCTACAATGAAGATCATGAGCAAGCAAATTGGGTGATGCATGTAATTACACCAGATATTTTGGAAGGAAATACTTCTCGGACAAATGATTTTAGAACCGATGAAAAAGTTAGCACTGGCTCAGCTGAAGAGGCAGATTATTTTGTTAGAACCATGAATGACGATAGCACTTTTAAATACGATGGATTTGGTTTTGATAGAGGACATTTAGCGCCTTCTGCTGATTTTAGATGGTCAGCAAAATCGTTGTCAGAATCCTATTATTATTCAAATATGTCACCTCAAAAAGCAGATTTCAACCGCGGAAAATGGGCAGAATTAGAAGGCTGGCTTCGTGAATATGTAGAAGAAAATAAAACACATTTGATTGTTTACACTGCTCCAATTCTAACAACTGATTTGCCAAAAATTGAACGTGCAAAAAACAAACCTTCCATTCCAACAGAATATGTTAAAATTGCTTATGATCCAAAAAATAAAAGAGGAATAGCCTTCTTAATGCCCAATCAAAAAATTGAAAAACCAATTGAAAGTTTTGCAATTAATATTGATGCTGTCGAAGAAATAATGGCTTTCAATTTTTATCCAAATTTAACAGATTCCATTCAAAAACGTGTTGAAGCAAATTTTGACCTTCGATATTGGATGCCGAAAAAAGAAAAAGGCGATGTTTTGGCACTAACCGAAAAAGAAATGCCAAAAAATGCAATTAATACCTATGATGTTGAAAATTTCGTTGGAGATTCAAAAATTAGAACTGTTTGCGGGACAAGCGTAAGTATCAAAAAGCATCAAAAAGGTCATGTTTTCATTAATCTTGATAAAAAGTTCCCAAATCAAATTTTTTCAGTTTCCATATTTTCTTCCAGTTTAAAAAACTTTTCATACGAGCCAGATGTTTATTTGGTGAATAAGAAAGTTTGTTTTACTGGAAAAATCAATGAACACAATGGTACTCCTTCCATGATCATTGAAAATGAAAAATCGATATTCTTGTTGGATTAAATATTTTGCTTAATTTTGTGTTATGAATTTTAAATATCTTGCAATACTATTAATTCTTTCTTTCAGCTTTTTGCTGGCTCCGAAAGATTTATGGCATTCTTGCGATGAAATTCATCATTCGCATCAAGAAGAAGGAAATCAAGATGAATTCTCCCAGGATGAAACTTCCTGTTCAATCTGTGATTTTGATTTGTTCCAACTTGATTATGAAAATTTTACCCAACTATTTTTTGAAAAAAGTGAGCCTACCTTAGTTTGTAGTCATTTCACTTCTTTTGATTTAATTGAGTATAACTCTGCCTTGTACCGAGGTCCACCCTCAAATTCTTAATTATTTTTTTGTGCATAATGAATATTAATTTTGAATATTTTCATAGTTGATACTAGCTTGGCTTTACTGCTCAAGTAATTACTTCATTTCCTAGCACATTTTGTACTTAAATCGGGAATAACTTTCTCTAAAAAGTATTAATTAAACATTTGACTCATAAAGCATTAATTGTTTTGTGACTAATTTTTATTATTTTATCAAAAAACATGTTAAAATTCAATCTTGTATTGCTAATTTTCATTAGTGGTAGTGCATTTTCGCAAGTCTTTTCGGGCAGAGTTCTTGAATCAGAAACAAAAAAACCAATTCCATTTGCTTCGGTATATATTCTTGATTTTGAAATCGGGACGCAGACAAATGAAAAGGGAGAATTCGAATTCAATCTAAAATTGCCTCAAAAAGTGAAGGTAAAAATAAGTGCTCCTTTCTATGAAACTTTGTTTGAGAGTTTAGAAACAGACCAGAAAATAGATATTTTTCTTTCTGAAAATCATTTGGAACTGGATGAAATGGTTGCTTCAAGCGGTCAACATGAGTCAGAATTAAAAAACGTTAATTCGCTAGAAGTCAGAAAAATGGACGAATTAAAATCCATTCCAAGCACAAATTTGGGAGAAGCTTTGGCTACTATTCCAGGCGTTTCAATTTCAAGCACCGGAGGAGGAATTTCAAAACCTGTTATTCGTGGATTGCAAGGAAATCGTGTTGTCACTTACCTTAATGGATTAAGGATTGAAAATCAGCAATTTGGAGGAGATCATGGAATGGGTGTTAATGACCTGGGAATCAACCAAGTTGAAGTAATTAAAGGTCCATCTTCCTTACAATTTGGTGCAGATGCATTGGGTGGAGTTTTATATTTTTCAGATGACAATTATGCCAAACAAAACACGCAAGAAATTGAAATTCAGTCTGTTTTAGAATCAAACACCTTAGGTCACAACAACCGCTTGGAGTATAAAATGTCTAAAAAACATGTTCGCTTTAATTTATCAAGCTTATATTCAAACCAAGCAGATTATAAACTTCCAAATGGTTTATTCGCTGGAAATTCAAGATTTTCTGAACAAAATATCAAGTTGGCACTAGCCTTCAATCAGAAAAATTGGATTACACATGTGCGTTATAATTTTATAAAAAACAGAATTGGAATTCCTGGTCATACGCATGATTCAATTATTGATGTGAGTGAATTTAATTACAATTATCAAAGTAGAAGTCAAACAATTCCTGCACAATTAATTCAAAACCAATACCTTTCTGTTGAATCCAAGTACTTTTTTAAAAAAGGGGAATTAAATTTACTTCTTGGAAGAACACTCAATAATTTGATTGAATTGGAAGATAAATTGACTATTCCAAGTATCAATATGAATTTAACAAATTCACTTTATCACTTAAAATATTCCTATTCTTTCTCACAAAAACTTTCAATTCTAGGTGGATTTCAAGGAATGTATCAAGAAAATTTAAACGATAAATTCGCTGAGGAATTATTGATCCCAGATGGGAAAACATTTGATAATGGTGCATATTTGATTTCTTATTTAGAGCACAAAAAATGGAACTTTCAGGCTGGAATAAGGTATGATACGCGAAATCTAAGTAGTTTGAAGGAATTTAAAGGAAATGATTTATTGTCAAAAAAATACGACAATCTGAATTATTCTTTGGGTGCAGTTAGAAATTCAAAACAAACAAGATTCCGACTAAATTTCTCAAACGCTTACCGAACTCCACATTTTTCAGAATTATTATCCAACGGAACACATCATGGTTCTTTGCGATATGAAATTGGAAATAGAAATTTAATACCTGAAATCGCAAGTCAAGTTGATGCCTTGTTTGAATATTACACAGAACATATTTCTTTGAGTATAAATCCATTTTACAACTCAATTCAAAATTACATTTATGTCAATCCAATTGATTCATTTGTAGGCGCATATAAAGTGTACAAGTATGAGCAAGAGGGAAATGTTCAATTATTTGGCGCTGACTTTGGAATACATTATCATCCACATTTCGCACATTATTTGCATTTTGAATCCTCTTATTCCTTTTTGAAAATGGAGAGTAAACAAGGGAATAATTTACCTCAAATTCCTCAAAATAGAATAAATACCTTCTTAAAATTCAATTTAAAAATGAAAGGTAAAATAAAATTAGATCAATTTGTAGTTAGTCATAGTTACCATTTCAAGCAGGAAAACATTGCCTTCTACGAAACAAAATCAAAAGCCTACAACCTAGTAAATGCATCGTTAAAAGCAAAAATTGAAACAAAAAATCCATTTGAGATTGATTTTACTGTGAGAAATTTATTGAACGAACAATACATTAATCACCTCTCAAGACTTAAAGACATTGAACTTTCCAATCAAGGAATCAATTTGCTTTTGAGTTTGAAATGGACAATTCAATCTAATTTGAAAAATAAGTAATCTCTTAAAATAAAATAAATATGAAAACAGTGAAACTTGGAGTGCTTTTCGTAAGTGCAATTACCCTAATGAGTTTAAATTCATGCAAAAAATGCCACGATTGCCATTATGACAAAGATGGTCAAGAAATCGAATTGGGCGAAATTTGTGATGAAGATCAAATTAATGACTACGAGAAAAATGGTTATAAAATTGACACTAATACTTATGTCGTTCATTGTCATGAGCATTAATGAGATTAAATTCATAGATTTATGATTTATTATTGCCATTAGTAAATTAAATCAATGGTTTTAAATTTTGCAAAATTTCCTAAACAATTTAGTTGGGGATTTTTTGTTTTTTGTCAATCTTCAAATTCAATGAATAAATTTAGAAATTGTTTTCAATACATTCAATTATATTCCTTATTTTTGGGACTCAAATTTGACCCTCATAAATGAAATTCATTTCCGAAATATCACTTTTTTAC
>CAZHLZ010000039.1:5338-8643 GCA_964532475.1 uncultured Chitinophaga sp. | reverse complement strand
ATACTATTAATTTCCGCTTTAGCTGTTTGGTTTTTTTACATTAAGGATGGAAAATTGAAGGAATTATCGAAAAAAAACCAATATTTAATTTACTTAAGCAGATTTTTTGCTCTTTTTTTTATTGGAACCTTACTTTTAGGTTTATTGTTTGAATTTGTTCAAACCAAATCCGAAAAACCAATTTTAATAACAGTTATCGACAATTCATCTTCATTAAAAAATTATAAGGATAGTGCACAAGTTATAAAGCAGATTAACAATCTAAAAAGCCAGATAAATACTGAGTTTAATGAAAAATATGAAAAGGTTTTTTATTCACTTGGATCTAATTTTAAGCAAGAAAATAACATAAACTTAAAAGATTCAAAATCAAACATTTCACAAGCATTTGAATCCATTTTTTCTAATTATTATAATCGAAATATTGGTGGAATTATTCTTGTTTCTGATGGGAATTTTAACGAGGGACAAAATCCGATTTACTCAGCCTCAAAAATCCCATTTACGCCAATATATACCTTGGGAGTTGGTGATACAATTTCTAAAAAAGATCAAGTAATTAAAGATGTAATAAGTAATGAAATTGCCTTTTTGAAAAACAAATTCCCGGTTGAAGTGGATATTGAGGCATTGAAAGTCGGAAAACGATCAGTATCAGTAACAATTTCAAAAAATGGTAAAACCATAGCTAGTCAAACAATTAATTATTCAGATGGACAATTTGACTCAAAACAAGTTCTATTTGAATTAGAAGCAAATGAAGTCGGATTTCAGCATTATGTAGCTGAGGTGAAAGCCATTGAAAATGAATATACGCTGAAAAATAACCGAAGAAGTTTTTATGTAGAAGTACTAGATGCAAGAAATAAAATTTTGCTATTAAGTGGTGCGCCTCATCCTGATTTAAGTGCAATAAAATCTGTTTTAGAACAAGATGAAAATGTTCAAGTTGAAATTCAAAGCATTGAAAAATGGGATAAAAACACAAAAAATATTGATTTGATTGTTTGGCATGAGCCAGGAGTAAGTTTTTCTGATAATTTGAATCAAAGTATATTAAATTCAAAAATTCCTGTTCTTTATTTTATCGGTCCAAACACAAATTCATACACTTTACAAAAACTAGACGTAGGATTGAGCCTCACCAATTCAAATCAAACAGAGGAAGTACAAGCTAACATCTCTGATGGATTCGAATTATTTGAATTAAGTTCTGAATTAAAAAATGAATTACAAAAATATCCACCTGTTTTTGTAAAATATGGAAATCAAAAACTAAGTCCGAAAAATAAGGTGTTTCTAAACCAAAAACTTGGAAATATCAACAAAAAGGAAAGTTTGATGTTTTTTGGCTCAACGGACAATCGAAAATATGGAGTTTTTCTAGGCGAAGGAATTTGGCGATGGAAAATGGCAAATTATTTAAAATTTAAAAACAACGACCTTTTTAATGAATTTTTCCAAAAAACTAATCAATTTTTAGTCCAAAAAGAAAACACTTCAAACTTGCGTGTGAGTTTGCCAAAACGCTTCACCATTAGCGAAGATGTATTAATCAAAGCGGAATTTTACAATGAAGCCATGGAATTAATTACCAAACCAAAAATTAATTTCAATTTGGTGGATCAAAATGGAAAAAAATCGAGCTTAGAATTTGGTGTAAGTGGCAATTTGTACCTTCTACCATTAGGAAAATTGAAGCCGGGCACATACAAATGGACAGCATCAACTAGTTTTTCTGGAAAAAAATACAGTAAATCCGGAAATTTTGTCGTTGAAAATATTGAAATAGAAAAATTAGACACCAAAGCAAATCATGAACTTTTAAGACAAATTTCAAATAATTCAAAAGGGAAATTTCAAGAACTTAAAAATTACAACTCTCTTTTGAAGTCAATAATGGCAAATGATGAAATTACAAGCACTTCCTATCAGGAAAGTTCCTTTGACAGTTTGTTAGATTTTGTTTTAATATTATTGCTAATTCTCGCACTTTTAAGTTTGGAATGGTTTATCAAACGTTGGAACGGATTTTATTAAAAAACTCAATCTTTACTGGAGTTATTTCTAAATGAAAATAAAATTTACCTCCAAGGATAATATTTTTCAAATGTATATTTTTTAAAATGAATCCCAAAACCTTGGAGCAAAAAACTAAATGCCTTAAGTTTTAAATTTTCTTGTAATTTTTATACGAAAAATCTAGGCCTAAGTACTTTGCAAGAAATGATTTTATTTTTTCTTTGGTAGTAACTTTATTGAAGGATAAATCATAATCAAATTTCCAATTTTTGGAATCAATTCTTTCTTTCATTACTATTGGATGAGTTCCTTCAAAAAATGCTAATTGATTAATATTCGACTCGTAGTCAAATTCTTCCGCTTTCACTATATTTTTTTCAAGCCATTCATCTTCGTGCCAAAGTTTATGAAAAGTTTCCTGTTTCTTTTGCATTTTTTCAGGAGGTTTTACCCAACCGTAATGATAAACATGAGCATCAATAGCCTTGACTTTTAAGATTTCATCTGGTTTTTTTCTAAAACCTTGAGCATCTCTGAAAGAAAAAATTGGTAGTTTTCTTTTTACAATACGAATTTCATTTTTATACCATGAAGAGGCTGTTCCAACATAATCATAAGAACCAAAAAAATGAGTATAATGAAAAAGTAAACCCTCTACTCTATCATCATCCTTATAACTCAAAAGCGCATCCTTAATTGTATCTAAATATTTTTCGTGAATTACTTCATCACCTTGAATATAAAATGCCCAATCAGAATCTGGAGCAAGTTCTGCAAAAGCTTTGTCCGTTTCTTGCGCTAACACACGCCCACCTTCACGCAAAGAATCATCCCAAATGGTATTTACTATTCTAATTTTGGGATCAATATTGTTAATTAATTCAAAAGTTTCATCTTCCGAATTTCCAACTGCAACCACAAATTCATCACAAAGAGGTAATATAGATTTGATAGCCTCCACAACAGGATAATCAAATTTTATAGCATTTCTGATAAAGGTAAATCCGCTTACTTTCATAGTGCAAAAGTAAAATTCTTCTTTTAATATACAAGGTTTTCATAATCGAGAATTATTTTTTTTGAAATTATCTTGAAAAATTAAATTTTATCATTATCTTTGCACCCGCTAATGAGAATTAGAAGTAAAGTATAACGATACTTTATTTTTTTGAATGTATGCGGATGTGGTGGTCCCGATAACTATCGGGATGGTAGACACATCTTTTTTTAAAGTATAACGATACTTTATTTTTTTGAATGTATGCGGATGTGGTGGTCCCGAT
>CAZHLZ010000039.1:0-5238 GCA_964532475.1 uncultured Chitinophaga sp. | reverse complement strand
CTTTTTTTAAAGTATAACGATACTTTATTTTTTTGAATGTATGCGGATGTGGTGGAATTGGTAGACACGCCAGACTTAGGATCTGGTGCCGCGAGGTGTGTGAGTTCGAGTCTCACCTTCCGTACTAAAATAATGGTGTCATGGAAAACATGATGCCATTTTTTATTTAACTAATTTAATATAATTGAATTAAAATGAATGTAATTCGCGAAGACATCGGAGCAGGAACAGCACTATTAAGAGTTCAAATCGAAGCAACAGATTACAAAGGAAAGGTTAGCGCTTCCCTTGAAAAATACCGTAAACAAGCAAAAATTCCTGGATTCAGACCTGGGAAAATTCCAATGGGAATGATTCAAAAACAATACGGTAAAGCAGTACTAGGTGAAGAATTGAATAAGGTGGTTAATGATGCTTTATACAATTACATTCAAACTGAAAAAATCGAAATTTTAGGAAACCCAATTCCAAAGGAAGATATCGAAGTAAAAGGTGATTTTAATAATCCAAATGAATTTGAGTTTACATACGAAATAGGATTAATCCCGACTTTTAATATTGATTTATCAGGTAAAAGTAAATTTGATTACGTAAAAGTTAAAATCGATGATTCACTTTTAGACAAGCAAATTGATGATTTAAGAAGAAGATATGGGAAATTAGTCGCTTCAGAAGAAGTTGCTGATAAAGATTTAATTCTTGGACAATTTGTAGAGTTAAATGATGATGAAAGCATCAAAGAACAAGGGATTATGCATTCATCCACGATTTCCGTTGAATTTATTGAGGACAAAGCAGTTTTGAAATCATTTAAAGGGAAAAAAGTTGGAGACAAAATTGTTGTTGATCCAAGAAAAGTTTCTCGTGGTGACCAAGATTTAATTGCCATGTTAGGAATTAAGGAAGAAGACTTATCTAGCATCTCCTCCAAATTTCAACTAACAATTAATGAAATTCGTCGGATGGAAATGGCTGAATTGAACCAAGAATTGTTTGATAAATTATTTGGTGAAGGAGCAATTTCAAGCGAAAAAGAACTTAAAGAAAGAATTTCTGCCGATTTAGAAAGAATGTTTGAAAATGATTCTGATCGTTTGTTATCAAATAAAGTGTACGACGAATTGATGAATAAAACAAATGTTGAATTGCCAAAAGACTTCTTAAAAAGATGGATTAAATTGAGTAACGAGAAAGAAATTTCAATGGAAGAAATTGAAAATCAATTCGACGGTTATGAAAAAGGAATGAAGTGGCAATTGATTCAAGGTCAAATCTTTAAGGAAAATGACTTAAAGTTAAATCAAACGGAAGTTTTAGAATTCACAAAAGGATTATTGATTAACCAATACGCTCAATACGGAATTCCTGCACCAGAAGAAAAAGAATTAACAGATGCAGCTGTAAGAGTTCTTAGTAACAAAGATGAATCTTCACGTATCTACGATATGATTGCTGAAACTAAATTAACTGATTACATCAAAAGCACAGTTAAATTAAATGAAAAATTAGTTCCTTACGATGAGTTTGTAACTATTGCATCAGGGAAATAGGATTGTTTATTACAACATATTGATATTTAAAACCAATGACTTTTGTTGTTGGTTTTTTTATTTGTGCAAAAAGGTTAAGTGTTTTGCCAAATTAGCAGCGATTTTTCTTCTGCCAAATTCTGAGTAATGCTCTGTGGTCCAATTTGTATCAATAAAATATTTATCGGGAATTGTATTAAAATTATCTACTACCACAATTCCTTTTTTAGAATACCTAGAGACCAATAAATCCCTGTTTTGATACATCAAAAAAGTTAAACTTGGCCCTATTAATTTTTCCGCTTTTTCAACATTTTCAGCCATTAAATTAAAAACTAACTTCCATTTCCTTTTTTTCGACAGTTCAACAATTTTATCAAAATCTCTTATTCTGGGATTCGATTTAGGATCAATTTGAAAAGCATAAGACTTTACGTAAGAACAGGATAAATCGATCAGGAATTGATTTTTTGAACCATCGGCATTTCGCATATCAGAACTAAATAAATGCGCATCCCATTCCCTAACGTTCTTGTATGGGTGATAAAATGGGAATTTTAATGTTTCCTTACCCCATACTTTCCTTTTTTGTTTTTCACGTTCTTTTATGGTTTTTATATCGTATCCTTTGAAAGACAGTAAAAATCTTCGATAAATTGGAGGACCTTCTTTTAATAAAACCAAACTTTTTTGGATGTATGTTTCTAAATCTGAATAAATACAATCTGCATTAAATGTTCTCATATTTAAAGTAACAATAACAGTTTTTATATTCGATTTTTCTGGAATTTCGTCCAAAAGTTCATAAAAAACCTCGGCATGGCTTGCAGCTTTGTTAATGTGGCCAAATTTCTTGTTTGGGAAATATTCACTCAAATACTCTGAAATTGAGCTAGTATCCTTGTCGTCGCCTCTGTATGAAAAATTGGATGATTCACCCAAATAAATTACTTCCGCTTTTTCTTTTACCGTTTTTCTGACCAAATTGACTATATCCGAATGTTGTTGAATATCTTTTTCAAAAAAGAATATTTCATAAATAAAATTTATTCCAATCAAAAGTATTGTCAGCAATAAGGCACGGAAACAAAGTTTTTTTAGATTGCTTTTCATAGAAATTTAAAATTGAAAGTAAACAAATTGAAAATTTTCAACACTGGCAAAAACAAGAATAAAGAATAACAAAATTGAGTAAATACCCCATCTGATATAAGCATTTCTTCTTTCACACCATTTATCAAAGCGAGAGTTCTTAAGTAAAAACTCGAAAAATATAAATATCACAAGAAAAACGAGAAACAAATAATCAAATTCGACATAATTATTAACTTGAAAATTAGTAAACAAACCTTCATAAATCGAAAATAATTGATTTAAGTTTTGAGCTCTGAAAATAGAGAACAACAAGGTTACAAGGAAAAACGTTTTTATAACTCTCAACACATCAATAAATTGACTTTTTATTTTCAATGGGAAAAAATCTGTCCAATACTTCTCCAAAATATAAAAAACAGCATGCAAAATTCCAAAAATTACATAATTCCAATTTGTTCCATGCCAAATACCACTTAAAATGAAAATGATAAATATATTTCTCATCCAGAAAAATTTGCCTCTCAAACTACCACCAAGAGGAAAATAAATGTAATCCCTAAACCAAGTGGATAGAGAAATATGCCATTTTTGCCAAAATTCAGAGATGTTTTTAGCAAAAAAAGGATACCTGAAGTTATCCATTAATTTAAATCCTAAGGTTAATGCACATCCAACTGCAATTGTAGAATATCCGAAGAAATCACAATAAATTTGAATACTGTAAAAAAAGATTCCTAGCGCAATATTTCCAGAATTATAAGCTAGGGGGGATTCATAAATTGCATTAACGTACACCGCCAAATTATCAGCAATTACCATTTTAATGAAAAGTCCAAATAAAATTAACCTTAAACCATTTGAAATATTTTCATAGCTAAATATTTTTTTCTCTCTGAATTGTGGTAGTAAATTCCCCGGCCTTTCTATTGGTCCTGTTACTAATTGCGGATAAAACATCACATACAAGGAATAAATCCCGAAGTTTTTTTCGGCTCTTTGATTCCCTCGATACACCTCAATAACATAACTCAAACTCTGAAAAGTATGAAAAGAAAGACCAATAGGCAAAATCAAACCTAAATCTTTCACCTTATAACTCATTCCAAAATAGGCAAAAACTTCTGAAATGCTTTGATTGAAAAAATCGTAATATTTAAAGAAAAACAAAACGAGGCAAGTACTGACAATACTAAATACAAGGTAAATTTTCTTTTTTTTTCCTTCTCTTTTTTCTATCCAAATTCCCGCATAATAATCGATAATTATTGTTAGAGCTAAAATTAAAATGTATTCAGGTACAAAAAACATGTAAAACACACAACTTGCTATCAGCAAGTGAATCCAACGAAACCTATGAGGAAGCAGATAAAAAATAACCGTTACGATTGGAAAATAAATAAGAAACTCAAGTGAATTAAATACCATGTAACAAAAAATATTAATTTTTTGAAAACAAAAATACATTTTTATTCAATATTCCACACAATTCTTTTGATTTTCAAAATATTATCTCTAATTTTGCACCCGATTTAAGGGGTAAATCTTGATTAAAGCCTCATTTTTAGTATTAATTTCTTTCGAAAGTATCAAGGTTCTTCGAAATACAAGTAAAAAAAGCCAAGATGGCAGAAACAAAAATTACAGGGCAGGGAACTGCGGATTTTGACTGGGATGCATTAGCATTGGATGGTTACAATCAAATTGAACGTGCTGAACTTTCAGACAAGTATGAAGCAACTTTAAGCTCAATCAACGAAAAAGAAGTGATTGAAGGTACAGTTGTAGTATTGACAAAAAGAGAAGCAGTTATTAACGTAGGGTACAAATCTGAAGGAGTAGTTCCAGTAAGTGAGTTCCGTTACAATCCAGATTTAAAAGTTGGTGATACAGTTGACGTTTACGTTGAGTGCCAAGAAGATAAATTTGGTCAATTAATTATTTCTCACCGTACAGCTCGTATGCACAAAGCATGGATTCGTGTAAACGAAGTGTTACGTACAGGAGAAGTTATCACAGGTTTTGTGAAATGTCGTACAAAAGGTGGTTTAATCGTTGATGTATTTGGTTTAGAAGCATTCTTACCAGGTTCTCAAATTGACGTGAAACCAATCCGTGACTACGATGTGTATGTTGGAAAAAATATGGAGTTTAAAGTTGTGAAAATCAACCAAGAGTTCCGTAACGTTGTTGTTTCTCATAAAGCGCTTATTGAAGCTGAATTAGAAGAACAAAAGAAACATATCATCTCTGGTTTAGAGAAAGGACAAGTATTAGAAGGTATTGTTAAAAACATTACTTCTTACGGTGTGTTCATTGATTTAGGTGGAGTTGACGGATTAATTCACATTACAGATCTTTCTTGGGGACGTGTTACACATCCAGAAGAAATCGTTGAATTAGACCAAAAATTAAACGTTGTTATCTTAGATTTTGATGACGATAAAAAACGTATCGCTTTAGGTTTAAAACAATTACAAGCTCATCCATGGGACGCTTTAGATACTAGCTTACAAGTTGGTGACAAAGTTTCTGGAAAAGTTGTTGTTTTAGCTGATTACGGTGCATTTATCGAAATCGCTCCAGGAGTTGAAGGTTTGATCCACGTTTCAGAAAT
>CAZHLZ010000038.1:6602-16610 GCA_964532475.1 uncultured Chitinophaga sp. | reverse complement strand
AACACTTTAATTTTACAAAAAACTATTCGGTATATCGTAATTTATTGAAAAAGAACATTTTATAATATCTATTTTGAAAATTTAATTTCAAAAGCAAAATCTAAAGCTTGTCCAGGATTGTTTTTGTAATCTTCCAAACGTTTATCAATTTCAGCTAAATGCCAGTCTGGAATGTTTAATTCTTCTGCTTCCAGACCTCTGTATTTATCTTTTAGCTTATTCCATTCTTGAATTGGAATAAAAACGCCTGTGGTTTGTCCTTTGTTGTCCTGTATAAATTGAAGTGACATAATTTCTATTTTTTTGGTGATTTTATTTTTAAAGTCTCATCAGATTGGTATAATAGGACTTAATTTTTCCCTACTATAAATTTCAACTTTTCATTTTTGTCTTTTTTTACTAAGTCATGAATTTATGCTTAAGACCCCAGCTCCGCAGGATATGCTCCGCAGTGATTTGCAATCCTGCGGTTTATTTTTTGAAAAACTATCAATAATGCCCTTTTACAGAGTGGATTAATATTTTATTATCTACAATTTCATAGACAATTCGATGTTCTTTGTTAATTCTTCTAGACCAAAGACCAGTAAGGCTATAATTTTAGTGCTTCGGGTTTTCCAACTCCTTCAAAAGGGTTTATTTGAATGTCTTCAATGAGTTGAGTTATTTTTTTGATAATGGATTTGTTTCCTGTTTTTACCCAAAAATTCAAATCTTCTTTGGCATCAGGTAAGAATATTACTTGCATAATTTTTTAAGTTCATCCATTGTCATTACAGTTCCTTTTCCTGCTTTATAATCTTTTCTGCTTTTTTCTATTTTAGCAACAAACTCTGGATTATATGGTGTTTCTATTGAACTAACTTCAAATTTCATTTTTAGAGCCTTTACAAAAGCAATTAAAGCGTTTGTTTGCTCACTGTTAACGGTTTGAATTGTAAATAAATTTTGTGCTTTCATGATTTCTATGTCTTAAAGTGCAGCAACATTTTTAAATTTTGCAGCCTTAATTAAATTATCTATTGTGTACAAGATATGAATTTTATCTTCGTTTGGTAATTGCTCAATATCTTCCAATCGCTGTACATTTTTTTTATCTAAAACCATTTTATCAGATTTTCCTAGTAAATAATCTAAACTAACTCCAATTGCATCAGCTAATTTTGAAGCCACATCAATCGATGGTTTAATTTCTTCACGCTCATATCTTCCAATAATGGGTGCAGATGTTCCAATTTTTTTTGCTAAATCATCTTGAGACAATTTTAATTGTTTTCTCAACATGCTAATTCTTTCTCCAAAAGTCATAATAAAGTGCTTTAAATTCCCTACAAACAAAGATTTTTGCAAATATAAGATACTTTTTGGTAATATAAAAATAAAATAGATTGCAATTTATTAAAACCTATTCATTACATTTGTCACCAGCTCCGCTGGATATGCTTCGCTGCATTTGCACCGCGTCAGTAGCCACGAAGTGAATGCTACACAAATAAACATCAAACTCCTTGGTTTACCAACCAGGGATTTTTTCATTTACAAAGCAGCTACATTTTTCTGAAAGAAGTCTTTGAATTTCTTTTTGGTAAGCATTTTATCATTTATTTTGAATACTATTAGTTTAATCTCAACTCTTCTAAGAAATATTCCTTTTGATTTCAAAATCTTCTTGTAAAAAGACAGGAAATATCAAAAGAAAAGATTCGAAAACACAAATTAGATTCTACAAAAAAGGGACTGCTCGAAAACAATCCCTTTCAAAATAAGAATTACCGACTAGAAATTATAGCTGTATTTAAAATTAAACTGAATTCCTGGTTTGTAACTTGTGTAAATTTCATTTTGAGCTCCATAAGACTTGTAAACTAATGCAATTCTGTCATTCAAGATGTTGTTTACGCTAAAGTTAATTTTGGAACGATTATCTTTTCCAAAACTTTTCATTGCGTTGAAGTTTAAAGAATGAAATGGATCCGTATAAACATCTGGCACTCTTCCAGAAGAAATAACTGTTAATTGCTCACCTTGCACGTTGTAATTCAAAGAAACTACCGTTTCAGTTTCAGTAATTTCATAAGAAAGTCCTCCGTTAATTGAATAAGGCGATTGACCCGCCATTCTTCTTGTGTTTTTAAGTTCTTCACCGTCTCTTAAATTTTGTTTTCTTAAGTCGTATTCAGATTGGCCGCTATCATCCACAAATACATTTTTCAAATCAACATGAGAAGAAACTAAAGATACATTCATAGTGAAAAATAAACGTTGCAAGTGCTTAGAAATGTTCTCTTTAGAAAAACCTTTTCTGTATTCTAATTCAAAACCAAATAATTGTGCTTTTCCAGAATTTCTTGGGGTAATGTTATTTGGCGCAGCAGCGTAAGAAACCATTTCAATGTGTCCATCAAATTGTTTGTAAAAAGCAGAAACTGAAAACAATTCTTTCGGACTCATGAAAAACTCATAACGTGAATCAAAATTGTAAATATCTGTTTGCTTTAAATTGATATTCCCATTAAATGTACGTTTTGTAATTGGGTCATAAATTTGTGAAATTGAACGCTCTCTGAAAGAAGGACGAGCCACAGATTTACTTGCTCCAAAACGAATATTCATTTTTTCATTCAAATCATAATTGAAATTTGTTGAAGGTAAAAATGACAATTCACTCATTGTTTTTTCGTTTCTATAAATAACAGAACCTTCGTTATTTTGACCAGTGTAGAACATATCGTTATTTTCTAATCTTAAACCATAACTTAGTTTTATTCTGTCTTTAATTTTATGTTTCATTCCAAGGTAAGTACCAAAAAGATTTTGTTTAGCGGTGTAGCTATTTGCTGGTTGGAAATTACCAATTGTAAAAGTTCCATTTCGGTAGTTATCGCGGCTAGCATCAGACGACCAAATGTTATCTTCTTCCAAAAAGGAATTAGGATCAATAGAAACATTTGATAAATTTGTTACTCTGTGTTTGAATGAAAAAACACTAAAATCTCTTGTTTTTAATGTTCCTGAAACTCCATAAATGAAATCTGTATTATCATTAATTTTTGTATTGAAATCTAATTTAAAAGACTCATTTAATTCCACTAAATTTCTCCAAAAACGGTCAATTCCTGCTCCACTTCCTGTACTTAATGATGTATCAGTTTCAGAAATATAAATTCTTGTTTCTCTGAAATCTGGATCATCCACTTTTGAACGAGAAACTGCATTTACCCATGAAATTTTTGTTTTGTTAGCTTTATGAGTACCAGAAATCATCAAGTTACTTAAAGTTCTTTGAGTGTAAGTCAACACGTTTTCATACAAAGTTGCTTGATTTTGATTGTAATCTGTATTTAATCGTTCAGCAGCACTTGTTTCTCCATTTTGAATGTTTAAAAATGAGATTTGGTAAGCATTATCATTCTTTTTATAAGAAGCAGTTCCTAATGCGCTCCATAAAACCGTGTTTTTACCTAAATTACCTTTTCTTGAAGTTGTCTGAAACAAGGAATTTACGTTACTTTCTGTATTTTTCAAAAAATCATTGGATTCATATCCTTCAAAAAATTGGTTTTCATTCGAATAATTTAATACCACATTGTATCCAAATGTCGCACCATTTTCTTTATTTTTCTGATTTCCGTGATTGAATGAGAATGAACCATTTGGCAATGCAGTTTTACTTTTTACAGCCAATTGTTTGTTGAATGAACGTGTGATTTTTTCCAATTCAGGATCAACTTGTGTTTCATCAGGAATAATTTTTCTTGAATTGAACGGTAAAGCTCTCGAACCATCATCAAAACCTAAAAAGTCAAATTTCCCTTGGTCGTATAAAATGAAATCCTTGTTGAAATGCATTCCTGGTGTAAAACCTAATCCAAAACCAATTTGTGTAGTTTTTTTAGAAGGGAATTTTTTAGTAACAATATTTACCAAGCCACCTGTGAAATCCCCGTAAAATTCTGGAGAAGATGTTTTGTAAACTTGTAAATTTTCCAATACTGAAGTTGGGAAAATGTCTAATTGAAGTGAATTTACATCTGGATCTAATCCTGGAACAATAACACCATTTAAAGTTGTTTGTGTGTAACGATCTCCTAAACCTCTTACGTAAACATATTTTCCGTCCTTGATGCTTACACCTGTTACACGCTTGATTGCACCTGTCAAATCATTATCCCCATTTTTCTTGATATTTTGTGCAGATATTCCGTCAGAAACGATACTTGCATTTTTTCTCTCCAATAAAATTGATACTTCATTATCCTTTCTTACAGTTGCACTAACATTCACCGTAGTTAAATCGTTTATTGCAGCTTTCATCACAGCATCCAAAACTGTAGATTTTCCAGCAATAATTTCAATTACTTTAAACTCTTGAGTTGCACAAGTCGCACTTAAAATTTCAACCGTGTACTTCCCAGGAAGAAGTTTTACAGTATAATTACCATCAAAATCAGAAATTGCACCCAAAGTTGGATCTTCTTTGATTCTAATTTTTGCTCCGTAAAGTGGACCACCTGCTTCGCCATCAGCGATATTTCCGCTCAACAAACCTTTTTCTTGAGCGATATTTAAAAATGAAAATAAAAAAATAAAAATTGTTAAAAATGATGTTTTCATAATGTATTTTTTATACTTAAAAATCCCTAAGACCAATAAATTGATCTTAGGGTTTATTATATTATTGTTTTTACTAGATATCAAATCGATCTTACAATTGATTTCTCAAACCAGCGCAAGTCCAAGAGAAAATTGAGTTTGTAACTGTGTGACCTGTACCTTCAGTAAATTTCGCATTTGCTGCAGTTTGTGAAGCTGGTACATTAGCAATACATGGATCAGTTGCAGAAGAAGCATAAACTTTAGAAACCGTTGCTCCCCATTTAGAGTTTGTAAAAACTAATTTATCAGAAATCAAGTTTTTGAAAGCATCCGTTGCATCAGCACAAGAATTTAATGCGTCATATTTTGCTCTGATTTTAATTTCTGAACTCGTTTTAGAAGAGTAATCAAAAGTTACATTTTCAATTGTCCCTTGAGCTTTGTCTTTAAAATCAGCAGCAGTACCATCAGCTCCAGTAGATTTTACCAAACCATTTTTCAAAGTAAACATTCCTAATACATTAGTTGTACCTTCTGGACCATCAATTTCCAATCCTTTATCAGTTGCAATTCCGTCACCTTGGATTACCATAAAGTCTTCGATTGTTCCTGAATAATTCATATCCAAATCAATACCGTCATCACCTTGGAAATAGACTAGGATATTTTTCAAGTTAACAGTTCCACCAAAACACTCAACACCATCGTCTAATGTTCCGTAAACCTCTACGTTTTCAACTACAGTACCTGAACCAACACCACCTAATGTTAAAGCATTGATTTCATTTCCTTCACCGATTGAAATTCCTCCATGACGGATAGAAATGTATTTCAACACTCCAGAGTTGTTTGTAGCATTACTTCCACCGTAAAGACCTTGACCTGAAGAAACTGGAATACCTTCAATATTTGTTTCAACATCACCACTTTGCGCAGAAATTGGAGCACTTCCTAATACAATTAAACCTCCCCATTTTTCGTTGTCTGTTCTTTGTAAATTTGTACCTACTTTTTGACCTAAAGCAATGTTATCCAATTCGGAAGTGAAAATAATTGGATTTGCAGCTGTACCTTCTGCCATAATTTTTGAACCTCTTGAGATAATCAACGCAGAAGCCAAAGATTCTTGACCTTGTTTTCCTTTAATGATTGTTCCCGCTTGAATAGTTAATGTAGCTCCGTTTGTAACTACTACTCTACCATCTAATAAATAAACTTTATCTGATGTCCATGTCGTGTTTGTTGTAATTGTGCCGCTAACTACAGTGTTAGTTTCAGCCGCATAAGTACAAGAACCGTCATCTTTTTTTGCATCTTCTGAAAAGTTTGTTGCCGTTGGATCTGTACAACCTTCCTTCTTACAAGAAGCTAAACTCAATGTAGCTATAGCTGCTAAAGCCATAAAACCAATTTTCATTTTTTTTGTTTTCATTTATTTATCATTTTTATTTGGGGACAAAATTAGAGCTACTAAATCGATAAAGCGCAAAAAATTGTTTTACCAATTCATTATCTTTTGGTAACATAGAATTAACATTAAAATACAAATATTTAACATAAACATAAGTTTAAGGTAAAGTCGTCAAGTATATAAAGATTTAATTTTGACACAAGATTATTTTTAATAGAAATACAAAAATTCAGTCAAATGCAAACAAAGTCAAATTACACCATCTTAGTCGTTGACGACGAGGAATCAATCATTGAATTTTTGAAATACAACATTGAAAAAGAAGGTTACAAGGTTTTAACTGCTGCAAATGGACAAGAAGCGGTAGACAAAGCAAAAAGATACAAGCCAGATTTAATACTTTTAGATTTAATGATGCCAATAATGGATGGAATCGAAGCTTGTCAAACAATCAGAGAGCAAGACCAAAGCTATAAACCTATCATTGCATTTTTAACATCACGAAGTGAAGATTATTCACAAGTTGCTGGTTTCGAAGCTGGTGCTGATGATTACATTACGAAACCAATACGTCCACGTTTATTGTTAAGTAAAATTGAAGCCTTATTGAGAAGATTGACCTATACAAATACCAGTACAGAAGAGACTTCAACAAGCGGCTTAAGCGTTAATCGTGAAAAGTTTCTTGTTTTCAGAGATGAAGAACAAATAATTCTACCAAAAAAGGAATTTGAATTACTTGAATTTTTAATGACAAAACCAGGAAAAGTATTTAACCGTGACGAAATTTTAGCCCGAGTTTGGGGAAATGAAACCATAGTTGGAGAAAGAACCATCGATGTTCACATCAGAAAATTGCGAGAAAAGCTCGGAGATGATTATATTCGCACTATAAAAGGTGTTGGATATACATTTGTGAATAATGAAAAATAGTAAACCAGTTTATTTAATCTTTGGTGGAAGTGCCATAATTGTTGGCTTAACATCCATCATCATGTTTATTTTGGAAATTCAGTTTGTGAGTTTTCCTCTTTGGGTAATATTTACTTTACCCATCGTTTTAGGCATCGCATCTTTTGCAATTTTCTATTTTTTCGTAGAAAAATTTATTAATGAACGATTAAAAGTGATTTACCGATCCATCCGAAAAGGAAAATTTGTAAATACGAAAATCGAACCAATCAAATTAACCTCAGATGTTTTCGAAAAAGTTGAAAATGATGCCAAAAATTGGGTGGAAGAACGAAATACGGAAATTGTTAAATTGAAAGAACAGGAAGAATTCCGAAGAGAATTCTTAGGGAACTTAGCTCACGAACTTAAAACACCAGTATTTTCCATCCAAGGTTATATTTTAACATTGCTTGATGGTGGTTTAGAAGACGAAAACGTGAACCGTTTATTTCTTGAACGAGCCTCAAATTCAATTGATCGAATGGTGAATTTATTAGAAGATTTGGATTCCATCACCAAAATGGAAGTAAATGGTTTGCAACTAGAATTAGAAAATTTTGACATCAAAAAATTAGTCCAGGAAATTTTTGACAGTTTGGAACTTAGAGCCAAAGAAAAAAATATCAAACTCAAATTCTCCAAAGATTTTCAATCATTATTTGTTCACGGAGATAGATCTAAAATTGCTCAAGTTTTAACAAATTTAATTGCTAATTCTATCAATTACGGACATGAGAATGGAACAACTTCCGCACGTTTTTTTGAAATGAATGACATCATACTAATCGAAATTTCAGACAATGGACCTGGAATTGATGAAGTAAATTTACCTCGTATCTTTGAGCGTTTCTACCGTGTGGAGAAAAGTAGAACACGTGATGAAGGTGGTTCTGGACTAGGTTTAGCCATTGCAAAAAGAATTGTTGAGGCCCACAACCAACGAATTAGTGTACGAAGTTCTATTGGATTGGGAAGTACATTCTCCTTCTCCTTGGACAGAGCAAAATCCAAACAAGAAAATTTTGTTACAAGTAGAGGCTTAAAGGTGAGGTAAAAACGTAAAGCTATTTTTAAAGCTACCACCATGTATTACTTTTCAATACTGAACTACAAGAAAAAATTAACCCAACAAAACCGGGTCTGATTAAAAAAAGTAAAAATCTAATTTTCAAAACATTAAGCTTCTAATTTCAAATTAGCTGCACGTTTTTTGAATATAAAAAAGTAAAAACCTTGCAACACAAAATTTTTCATAACAGAAATTAGCCTCAAATTCTGCCGTTTAACCTTAAATAAGCCACTACTTATTGAAGACTAAAAAAATAAGAACAGACATCTATCAGACCACATTCTTTTGATTGAAGTTATTAGGAACTATTTCTTGTTATAAGGAGCAAAGAGTTAAAAGTCGTATTTTTTTCAAATTAACAACAAAAATCACCTTTTAATTATAAACCTCAGTTCGATTATTAAAATTGGATTCAGACCGCTTAGAAACAATGAGTTACGAATAACACTTTTGAAGATTTATCGGGATAAATCAAGAAAGGGTTTTGAAGTAAATCGTTGTTTATCAGTGGGATAACAATATGCTTTGCATAAAAATCAGTTATTCAGCGTTGTTCAATCTCGATTTAGCCCGCTAAACCTTCGATTAAACGCCTTGACTAACAGTTTTTTATGTCAATCTGAATTTCAATTTTACAATCGAACTGAGGTTATAAGCATAAAGAATAATACTGAAAGCTCTTATTTGTTTTAAAAAACCATTCACATAATTTACGACCAAAAAATATGGAATAAATAAGTTTTGAGATTTATAAATGCATCGTGAAGAATTAGCAAAATAAAAAAGAGTCAAAAGATGGAATAATGAGATATAAGCTACCTCACTTGCAACACATGAAACTTTGACAACCAAAAAAACATAGAAATTGAAAAAATATTTAGGTACTAAAGAAATAATGTAGCCTTCAATTTTGACTTAGAAAAGCGTATTTTCAAATTAAATAAAAATACATCATTTTCTTGACCTTACCACTAAGATTTACGATTTACGATATTGTTCTTGATGATAAAAGGCTTTAATAGTTAGACAAAAATTAAAATAATTTTAAAAAAAAAGAAAAAAAAATTGCTTAATTAAATATTTTGAGTAACTTTGCCACGTAATTTAAGAATATAGTATATGAAAAGAATTTTAATCGTAACAAGTTTGGCGCTAAGCTCATTGTCTTTTGGTCAAGCTAACTTCAACAAAATGTCAGTTGACTTTGGTTGGGGTATTAACAAAGCCTTTACAGGGCCAATCGTTGGTAAGGCAACTAAAAAGAGTTTTGCTCATTTTGATTTAGGAACAAGATATATGTTGACTAACAAATGGGGTTTTTATGGTGGTTTAATGTTTGAAAACTACAAGACTACAATCAAAAAAATGGATTATAGTACAAATTCATTCGCTATCAAATTAGAAGGTGTAATGAATTTTACAAATATCACTGATTTAGCTTCTTTCTCTAAGAAAATCGGTGTTTATGTTCACTCAGGACCAAGTTTAGTTTTAAACATGGGTAAAACAACAGAGGCTAACAAAACATACAAAACCGACAAATTAGCTGGTTGGACAGCAGGTGTTACTTACCAATACAAAGTTTCTCCGAAGTTAGCTGTTAAAACAGATATTTCTGTAGTTGCATATTTACAAGGTGAAAGAACTCTTGATCTTCAATACAGAAAAAGTGGAGGTTTAACAAATGGATTTGATGGATCCACAGGTTTCTTAACTTTTGGTGCTAACTATTACTTGGGTGATAAAGCTGAGCACGCTGACTGGACTCCAACTCAATATGGAGACATGGAAGCAATGGCAGCTTTAAAAGCTAAAATTGAAGACGAGTTGGGAAGGGTTAAAGAGGAAATTAAGACTATAGCTCCAGAACCAAAGAAAAAAGTGGCTAAGAAAACGACCAAGAAAGGAAAGAAATAATGTTTAAAGTTCCAGCTGGACCTACGGCATTTTTTGACGTTGATGATACTCTAGTTTCTTG
>CAZHLZ010000038.1:0-6592 GCA_964532475.1 uncultured Chitinophaga sp. | reverse complement strand
GCACGCTGACTGGACTCCAACTCAATCTGGAGACATGGAATCAATGGCAGCTTTAAAAGCTAAAATTGAAAAAGCAGAAAAAGATATGATGGATGATGATAAAGATGGTGTTCCAAACTATTTAGATCAAGAGCCAGGTACTGCAGCAGGTGCTAACGTTGATACAAAAGGAAAAACTGTAAAAGTTGAGAAAGTTGTTGACATGGATGGTGACGGTGTATTAGATGTTAATGATTTCTGTCCAACTATCAAAGGTTCTGCTTCTGCTAACGGATGTCCAGATAAAGATGGTGATGGTATCTATGATTTCGCTGACAAATGTCCAAATGCTGCAGGTTTAGCTGCTGACGGTGGATGTCCAGTTGTAAAACAAAAAGAGAAAGAAATTATGCAAAAAGCGATGGCTGGTGTTCAATTTGACAACGGTAAAGCTACTTTGATTAAAAAATCTACTCCAATCTTGGATCAAGTTGCTAAAGTTATGTTAGAGAATCCTACATACAACCTAGCAATTAACGGTCACACTGACAATGCTGGTGATCCTGCTAAAAACTTGCAATTATCTGAAGATAGAGCTAAAGCAGTAAAAGCTTACTTGATGGGTAAAGGTGTTGCTGAAAGCAGATTGACTGCTAAAGGATTTGGTGATACACAACCAAAAGCTTCTAATGCTACAGCAAAAGGTAAAGCTGCTAATAGAAGAGTTGAATTCTTAGTTTCTTTTGAGCAATAAGAATAAAAAATAAATTAAATTATAAAAGAGAGTTCTGATTTTTCAGAACTCTTTTTTATTTTATAGACTTTTTTAAATCAAGTTTCTTAACTTTGTACAAAATTATTCAATGTCAGATATTCGTTATAACCTAAGAGGTGTCTCAGCTGGAAAAGAAGATGTCCATAATGCAATAAAAAAGATTGATAAAGGTTTGTTCCCACAGGCCTTTTGTAAGATTGTACCTGATTACTTAACCAATGATGAAGATTTTTGTATCGTGATGCACGCTGATGGTGCAGGAACAAAATCTTCCTTGGCATACATGTATTGGAAGGAAACTGGTGATTTGTCTGTATGGAAAGGAATTGCACAAGATGCCTTGATAATGAATTTAGATGATTTACTTTGTGTTGGTGCAACAGACAATATTCTTTTGTCTTCAACAATAGGAAGAAATAAAAATTTGATTCCTGGCGAAGTCTTATCAGAAATCATTAATGGTACGGAAGAACTTTTAGAAGACCTTAGAAAAAATGGAATCGGAATTCGATCCACAGGTGGCGAAACTGCCGATGTTGGCGATTTAGTGAGAACAATAATTGTTGATTCAACAGTAGTTGCTCGAATGAAACGTTCTGATGTTATTGATAATAAAAATATTCAAAAGGGAGACGTGATTGTTGGACTTTCGTCTTTTGGTCAAGCAAATTATGAAAGTTCATTTAATGGTGGAATGGGAAGTAATGGATTAACTTCAGCTAGACATGATGTTTTTTCAAAAGACTTGGCAACTAAATATCCGGAAAGTTATGATCAAAGTGTTCCAGCCAAACTTGTATATTCAGGTTCGAAGGGTTTAACTGACTCAGTTGAAGGAAGCCCATTGGATGCGGGGAAATTGGTTTTGTCTCCTACACGTACCTATGCACCAATAATCAAAGCGATTTTGGATAAACACAGAAGTGATATCCATGGAATGGTGCATTGCAGCGGTGGTGCTCAAACCAAAGTGTTACATTTCGTTGAAAATTTACACATCATAAAAGATAATTTGTTTCCAATGCCACCACTTTTTAAAATGATTCAAGAAGAATCAAATACGGATTGGAAAGAAATGTACAAAGTATTCAATATGGGCCATAGAATGGAAATCTATGTGTCATCTGAAATTGCTGAGTCATTAATAGAAATTTCAAATTCTTTTGGTGTGGATGCGCAAATTGTTGGTAGAGTGGAAAGTTTTGAAGGAAAAAAAGTTACTATTCAATCCGAATATGGGATATTTGAATATTAATTTTTATTAATACATTAATTTATAATGCAAGAATTATTAAAAAAATTAGAAGGAATAAATTACCGTTTCATTGAAGTTTCAACTTTAATTGTGGATCCGGATATTATTTCCGACATGGATCGCTACGTTAAGTTAAATAAAGAATATCGAGATTTAGAAGAGATTGTTACTGTTTATAAACAATACAAAGACATTCTTGACAATCTAAAAAATGCAAAAGAATTATTAACGACGGAAGAAGATCCTGAAATGCGTGAAATGGCAAAGATGGAGATTGATGAGTTAGAAAATAAACGTCCCGATTTGGAAGAGCAGATTAAAATGTTGCTTATCCCAAAAGATCCTGAAGATGACAAAAATGCCATAATGGAATTGAGAGCTGGAACAGGTGGAGATGAAGCTTGTATTTTTGTGGAGGATTGTTTCAGAATGTACACACTTTATTTTAAGGAAAAAGGATGGAAGTTTGAAATTCTAAATTCTCAAGAAGGCGGTACAAAAGGATACAAAGAAATTTCCATGGAGGTTGAAGGTGACGGAATCTATGGAATGTTAAAATTTGAATCTGGTGTGCATCGAGTTCAACGTGTTCCAGAAACAGAATCTCAAGGACGTGTGCATACTTCAGCAATAACAATCGCAGTTTTACCTGAAGCGGAAGAGGTTGATTTCGAACTTGACATGGGCGTTGTGCGTAAAGATACATTTAGAGCATCAGGTGCGGGTGGTCAGCACATTAATAAAACTGAGTCCGCGATTCGATTAACACATTTACCTACAGGAACTGTTGTTGAATGTCAAGATGGTCGTTCGCAACACAAAAATTTAGCGATGGCGATTTCCGTATTACGTTCAAGACTTTACCAAAAAGAATTGGATCGTGTGCACGAAGAAAGAGCTGCTCAACGTAAAACATTAGTCTCTACAGGAGATCGTTCGGCTAAAATTAGAACATACAATTATCCTCAAGGTCGAATTACTGATCATAGAATCAATAAAACGATTTATAATTTGAGTTCATTCATGAATGGAGACATCCAAGATATGATTGATTCCTTGAAGATGGCAGAAAACGCTGAAAAAATGAAAAACGAAGGAAATTTGTAATTCATTTTTAAAACCCAGGCCTAAGTCAATCCTTATTACACGCTTTTTTTGTTTTTTTAACAGTTGGAATAGAGTCGACTAAAACAATTCAGCATTAACTTTGTTCCCTAAAAAACATTTTATGAAATTTTTCTTTAGTTTATTATTTTTAGCAATAAACTTCCTTTCATTTTCCCAAAACAAGTACACAATTAGTGGTTCAATTAAAGACGCGTCGAAAGGCGAAGAATTAATCAATGCTGCTATAAAAGTGAAAGGTCAAAATTTAGGTGCTAGATCCAATGAGTATGGGTTCTACTCCTTAACACTTCCTGAAGGGAATTACACTTTTATTGTAACAGCTTTTGGGTATACCAATCAAGAAATTGTCGTTGATTTGAAAGCGAATGTAAGTATGGATTTTAGTTTAGAAATTCCGAAGTCTGAGAAAACTCTTGAAGTTAAGGAAGTTACCGTTTCTGGCATTAAACAAGATTTAAATGTGAAAGATCCAGTAATGGGTGTGGAACGTTTGGATCCGAAAGAAATAGCTAAAATCCCTGTTTTATTGGGGGAAAAGGATATTATTAAAACAATTCAGCTGTTACCGGGCGTTAAAAGTGCTGGTGAAGGAAATTCAGGTTATTTTGTGCGTGGTGGTGGAGCTGATCAAAATTTAATTTTGTTAGATGAAGCGCCAGTTTACAATGCAGCACATTTATTAGGTTTTTTCTCAACATTTAATTCCGATGCGATAAAAGATGCAGTGCTTTACAAAGGAAATCAACCTGCAAACTTAGGCGGACGTTTGTCTTCTGTTTTAGATATCAAAATGAATGAGGGGAATAACAAAAGATACAATGTAAGTGGTGGATTGGGATTGATTTCTTCCCGCTTAAACGTGGAAGGCCCAATTGTTAAAGATAAATCATCCTTCTTGATAACCGGTAGAAGAACCTACGTGGATGTCTTTTTAAAAGCCTCAGATCGATTTAAAGACAATATCTTATATTTCTACGACTTGAATGCAAAATTGAATTACAAAATCAGTAAAAAAGATAGAATTTATTTGTCTGGTTACTTTGGGCGTGATGTACTTGGCGTAGGCGAGTCTTTTGGAATTGACTGGGGAAATGCTACAGGAACTCTTCGTTGGAATCGAATTGTAAGCGAAAAATTATTTTCTAATACCTCATTTATTTACAGTTCTTACGACTACAATATTTCAATTGCGGCTGGGAATGTGGATTTTGACATCCTTTCAAAAATTAGAGATTTTAACTTAAAGCAAGAATTTCAATATTTTGCAAACACGCGAAACAAAATTAAATTCGGAGCGAATATTATCAGACATTCATTAACTCCTGGTCAAATTGAAGCAAATTCGAGTGCAGGGATAAATTTCGCTAAATTAAAACCTACTAATTCTTTTGAAAATTCAGCATTTATCACAAATGATTGGTCTGCAAATGAAAACATTACTGTAAATTACGGTTTAAGAGTAAGTGCTTTTTCTCTTTTAGGAAATGGTTCCAACTTATACTCTTACAATTCGGATGGTAAAGTGACAGACACGATGGTTTACAAGCAAAATGAATTATACAAAACCTATTTCAACTTTGAACCTCGTTTTTCTTTTAGCTGGGCGTATTCTAAAACTGCATCTTTTAAAGCGGCTTTCGCTAGAAATGCACAAAATATTCATTTGATTTCAAATTCTTCTGCAGCTTCACCAACGGATGTTTGGTTGGCAACTTCCTTAAACGTTAAGCCAGAATTGGCAAATCAATATTCTGTTGGTTGGTTTAAGAATTTCTCGGAAAATAAATATGAATTTAATGTGGAGACCTATTACAAAACATTAGACAATCAAATTGATTATCGCAACGGAGCAAATACGCAAGCGAATGAATTATTGGAAGGAGAATTGTTGTACGGGATTGGTCGCGCTTATGGTGTTGAATTAATTTTGAAAAAGAAACAAGGAAAATTCACTGGATGGCTTGGCTATACTTTGTCAAAAACAGAAAGAAAAGTAGACGGAATTAACAACAATGAATGGTACAACGCTCGTCAGGATAGAACGCATGATTTGTCAATTGTTGGTATTTATGATATTTCTCCAAAATTGTCTGTTTCAGCATTATTTGTCTTTTACACAGGAAATGCAGTAACTTTTCCAACGGGGAAGTATGAAATTGATGGACAAACCCAATTTTCATTTACCGATCGAAATGCTTCCAGAATGCCAGATTATCATCGTTTGGATTTGGGAGTAACTTGGTATAGAAAAAACACTGAAAAATTTGAAAGTAGCTGGAATTTCTCTGTGTACAATGCTTATGCGCGTGAAAATGCGTACACGATTACATTTAGAGAAAATGAAAATGACCCTTCAAAAACAGAAGCAGTTCAAACAGCATTATTTAAAATCATTCCAGCCATTACTTACAATTTCAAATTCAAATAAGATGAAGACATTTAGTTTATTAATCCCAATTTTTACTCTATTTTTTGTTTCTGTTTCTTGCGAAAAAGTGATTGATTTAGATCTAAATTCGACCAATTCGAAATACATTATCGAAGGAACAATCACTAAGGATTCACTAATTCATACGGTGAAAATTACTAAAACTTTAGATTTCGATGAATCAGGAGCATATCCAACAGTTGACAATGCTGTTGTTACAATTACTGATGATTTAGGGAATTCAACAACTCTCAGTTTAATTAAGCCAGGTTATTACCGCACGACTGATTATTTAGGAGTAGAAGGTCGCACTTACACAATTAATGTCATAATTGGAGGAGAAACTTTTACATCTTCTTGCAAAATGCCGAATCAGGTGATGGTTGATTCATTAACTACACAAGAATTTTCATTTGGACCAACACCAGTTTTTTCGTTAGTTGCAAACAGATTAGACCCAGCAGGAGTGAAAAACTATTACAAATTTAATTTATATCAAAATGATACTTTAATTAATGGCATTTTTCTCCAAGACGATGAATTTGCAGATGGTATCGAAATATTACAACCAATTTTTGGTGGAAATTATCGAGTAGGCGATACTGCAACCTTGGAAATGATGTGTATTGATCAAGCAATTTACAAATATTTCAATAATTTAAGTGTGAATGCTGGTGGAACCGGAGGAGCGGTGCCAGCAAATCCAGAATCTAACTTTGGAAGTGATTGTTTAGGTTATTTTTCTGCACAAACCAAACAAAGGTTGAAAAAGAAGATTGAGTGATTTCTTTAGATTTTTTATATTGAAAGAGGCTAAGTTATTCTATTCTAGGGCTTAATTTGCATAGTTGTAAACGAAGATAAATCTACCATAGAACAAATGCAACTCATACAACAATTAGATGAAGAAGATAAATCTATGGTTTTTAGAATGGTAGATAAAATGCTTACAAAAAAGAAATTAATAGATTTCTTTCAGAAAAATGTAGCTGCTTTGTAAATAAAAAAATCCCTGGTTGGTAAACCA
>CAZHLZ010000037.1:0-16761 GCA_964532475.1 uncultured Chitinophaga sp. | reverse complement strand
GACCGAAAAAGCGAAGCCGTTTGCTTGTCCTTTGCCATGATAAGGATCTTGTCCAATTATTATTACCCTCGTATTTTCAAAACTACACAGGTCAAATGCAGCAAAAATTAAATCTTCCGGCGGATAAACCTCATGGGACATTCTTTCTTCCTGCAAAAACAGATTTAATTCTTTAAAATAGGTTTTTGAAAATTCAGCTGAAAGCTCATTTTTCCACGAATCATTGATATTATCTTCAAGTAACATATTGAATTGCTATGGTACGAAAATACACTATTTTTTGATAGGATGAATTATTTAGGTCTAAAGAAGTAGGGTGCAAGTTCATACTCCTTCGATGTATCGTTTAAACTACAATTATTGTATCTTTGCAAAAAATTATACGATGTTAATCAAAACAGCAACTTTTGTAGTTAGTAACACAGAACACAAATTATGTCCAAGTGATGGGAAGCCAGAATTTGCCTTTATCGGGCGATCAAATGTTGGAAAATCTTCCTTGATAAATATGTTAACTGGTCATAAAAAATTGGCAAAAACTTCATCAACACCAGGAAAAACTCAACTAATAAATCATTTTGAAATCAATGAAAAATGGTATTTGGTTGATTTACCAGGATATGGTTACGCAAAAGTTTCAAAAACTGCTCGAAATTCTTTCGAAAAATTTATCTCTGAATATTTACTGCAACGAAAAACACTGATCAATACTTTTGTCCTAATTGATTCTCGCTTAGAACCACAAAAAATTGATTTAGAATTTATGAACTGGTGTGGAGAAAAAGAAATTCCATTCTCCATGGTTTTTACAAAAATTGATAAACTTTCTTCAACTGAATTGCAGAAAAATTTAGCCAAATATAAAAAAGAAATGTTAAAGTATTGGGACGAATTGCCTCCTGTTTTTACCACTTCAAGTGAATCAAAATTTGGTCAGGAAAAATTGCTAAATTACATCGATTTAATGTTGAAATAAAGCTTTTATTTTTGTATTAAATAGTACATTATAGCCTTTTATCCAGCTGTTTTACCACCCACACAATAAAAAAGTATATTTTAAAAAAAATTCGTTTTTTTGAATTCAAATTTAGTTCAAACTTCATGAAAACATCTGTTATTCTAATCACCATTGCAATTTTAACTGCTTGTGGATCAACAAAAAATAAAGACAAAAACAAAGTTGTACCCGAAATAATGTGGAGCGAACTTGAAAGTTCCATAGATACAACTGTGATTGATTACACCAAAAGGAAGGTTTTTCATGGTTCAGAAACAATTTTCACAGACTTAATTCACACAAAACTGGAAGTTAGTTTTGATTGGAATAAATCCTACTTATTCGGAAAAGCGACCATCACTGCAAAACCACACTTCTATGAAAGTGATAGTTTGATTTTAGATGCAAAAGGAATGGAAATCAAATCAGTTTCTATTGCAAATAAAAATTTGAATTTTTCTTATGACTCCTTGATCTTGAGAATTAAATTAGACAAAGTTTATAAAAGAACCGAAAATTACAACATCGTAATTGATTACGTTGCAAAACCAGATGAACGTAAAACGAAAGGAAGTGAAGCAATTACTAGCGACAAAGGTTTATATTTCATCAATCCAAAAGGAGAAGACAAAAGCGTGATGCCACAAATTTGGACACAAGGTGAAACAGAATCAAGTTCAGTTTGGTTCCCAACAATTGATGCGCCTAATGTGAAAACCACGCAAGAAATTTTAATCACAGTTGATAAAAAATATGCCACTTTATCCAATGGGAAATTACTGAAATCTACTGAAAACAGTGACGGAACAAGAACTGACCATTGGAAACAGGAATTACCACACGCGCCATACCTTTTTATGATGGGAATCGGAGAATTTAAAGTGGTTAAAGATTCTTACACCAGTCCAAGTGGAAAAGTGATGGACGTAAACTATTACGTTGAGCCAGAATGGGAAAGTCATGCAAAGGCAATTTTTGGTGAAACACCAGCCATGATTAAATTTTTCTCTGAATTAACTGGAGTTGAATATCCTTGGGATAAATATAATCAAATTGTCGTAAGGGATTATGTTTCTGGGGCGATGGAAAATACTGGAGCTGTTATTTTTGGCGATTATGCCTACAAAACTTCTCGCGAATTATTAGATGGCGACGATAATTCAACCATTGCACATGAATTGTTTCATCATTGGTTCGGAGATTTAGTTACCTGTGAATCTTGGTCCAACTTACCTTTGAATGAATCCTTTGCAAACTATTCTCAATATTTATGGGATGAACACAGATATGGACTAGATGAAGCAGATTATAATGCCGAAAATGAAAAGTATGGATATTACCAAAGTGCTGAAAATGGAGGTAATCACAACTTAATTTGGTACAATTACGAAGACAAAGAACAAATGTTTGACGGTCATTCTTATAACAAAGGAGGACGAATTTTGCACATGTTAAGAAATTATTTAGGAGATGAAGCTTTTTTTCAAGGTCTAAAAAATTACCTAAAAACAAACCAATTTAAAGCAGCAGAATTTCACCATTTACGTCAAGCGTTCGAAGAAGTATCAGGACAAGATTTAACTTGGTTTTTTTCACAATGGTTTGAGGCTTCTGGTCACCCAATTTTAGATGTAGAACAAAATTACGATGCAGCATCTAATTCGGTTACGCTAACTGTTTACCAAAATCAAGAACTCTCAAAAACTCCTTTGTATTTATTGCCTGTACAAGTTTCTGTTTTTGACGATGAAGGTGAACATGTGCACGCAATTAAAATTGATAAAGTAGAAAATAGCTTCACATTTCCTGTTCGCGGAAACTTAAAAAACTTACTTTTTGATAAGCAACAATGTCTTTTAGGAATTATTTCCGAATCAAAACCACAAGAACAATTTGTTCATCAATATTACAATGGAAAACGTTTCCTTGCTCGTGTAAATGCACTTGTCAATGGAACTAAAATGGACAATAGTGAAAGCCAAAAATTAATTTTGGATGCTCTAAATGATCCCTTTTGGAAAATCAGATTAATTGCTATCGAGAAAGCAGCATTATTGAGCGGTGAAAATATGACGATTGCCCTAGAAAAAATTAAAAAAATGGTGACTGAAGACAAAAAATCAGCTGTTCGGTCTGAAGCACTTACTTTTTTAGATAAAAAAATTCCAAGTATTGATTTAGAAGATTTATGTTTGAAAGCCATAAAAAGTGATTCATCATACGCAGTTGTAGGAAATGCCCTAGCGAGTTTAAATAAAATTAATGCTAGTTTAGCCGCTGAAAAAGCAAAAGAATTGGAGAATGATAAATCAAATAAATTACTAGCGTCAATTGCTCAAATTTACGCTACAAAAGGAGAAGAAAAGTACTATCCCTTTTTTGAAAAATTAATGAACTCCAACAAGGCAAAATATTATGATGCAATTATCTGTTTAAACTCATACACTGTTTTTATTTCAAAACAAAAGGTGGATTTGCAAGAAAAATCGCTTGAATTATACAAAACGCATTACGAAAAAGGGGGGACTTACGTTAAAATGTTTATGCCTCAAAACTTAAACTACATCATTAAAAGTTTGGAAGAAAAGGTAAACGAAAGTTCTTCGAAAATTGAGGCTTTTGAAAAAAATAAAGATTTCGTTGAGGCTGATAAAATTAGAAAAGCAGCAAAAAGACAAGAACTTTTGATTACAAATTTGAAATCCTTTTTAAGTGAAATTGAAAAGGAAGGGAAATAAGATAATTTCAAACTTTTTCCATTCATATTAATCGAACTTAGCTTAGTAATTTTCTCGCCAATAATAATTTAACAACTTAACAAGATTCTGTTCAAAGAAAAAAGCTTTTTGTCGCTTCTGGCTAAATGCTTATAGTTAAATTTGAACCATAAATTTTTGAAATGAAAAAAATTGCAGTTGTTGGAGCAGGTCTTGTAGGTAGTTTACAAGCAATATTAATGGCCAAAAAAGGCTATCAAGTTGAAGTTTTTGAACGCAGACCTGACTTGAGAAAAGCTAAATTAATTGCTGGAAAATCAATCAACTTGGCACTTTCTGACCGAGGTTGGAAAGCCTTGGAATTAGCTGGAATCGCTGAAGACATTCGCAAAATTGCCATCCCAATGTATAAACGTTGCATGCACGCTTTGGATGGAACTTTGAGTTACCAAGCTTATGGAAATGAAGACCAAGCAATTTATTCAGTTTCTCGTGGAGGTTTGAACCAAAAATTAATGAATTTAGCAGATGATTATCCTTCAATTTCTTATAATTTTAATAGAAAATGTCAAGACTTGGATTTGAAAACTAAAAGTTTGACTTTCCATAATTCTGAAACAAATGCTCACGAAAAACACAGTTTTGATAAGATTTTTGCAACAGATGGAGCTTTTTCTGCCGTGAGAATGCGCATGCAGAAATCTACATTTTTTGATTACTCACAAAAATATTTAGATCACGGATACAAAGAATTGGTGATTCCTGCTAACGAGGATGGAACACATAAATTGGATAAAAACTGCCTACATATCTGGCCAAGAGGTGAATTTATGATGATTGCTCTTGCAAATTTGGATGGAAGTTTTACCTGTACTTTATTTTTCCCTATGCAGGGCGAAATTTCATTCGATAGTTTAAAAACGAGAGAAGATGTACAGGCATTTTTTGAAAAAACATTCCCAGATGCTGTTCCAATGATGCCGACTTATTTAGACGATTATTTTGAGAATCCAACTTCTTCTTTGGTGATGGTAAGATGCGATCCTTGGAATTACCAAGATGACGTGTTGTTACTAGGTGACTCCGCACACGCAATTGTTCCATTTTATGGCCAAGGAATGAACTGTGGTTTTGAAGATTGTACCGTTTTTGACGAAATGTACCACGAAGCAAACGGAAATTGGGACGGATTACTTTCCAAATTCTCAAAACAACGTGTTCCCGACGGAAATGCAATTTTAGATTTGGCACTAATGAATTACGTTGAAATGCGAGATTTGACAGCTGATCCAGAATTCTTGTTGCAGAAAAAAATTGAAGCAAAATTTAGCAAACTGTACCCAAATCTTTGGTTGCCGTTATACTCACAAGTTACTTTTAGTCACATTCGTTATTCTGATGCTTTAAGAAATGGTCAAGTTCAAAATGAAATCATGCAAGAAGTGTTGAAAATGGAAAACATTCATCAAAATTGGGAAAGTGATGAGGTAATGGAAAAAATGTTATCTTTGGTTAAAAAATAAAGTTATGGTAAAAGGATTTTTTGTTTGTTCACTGATTTTATTATCGCTAGAAGCGTTTGCTCAAGGAAAATATATCCCAAAAAAAAGTAAGAAAGATTTTTTTGGAGGACAACAAAAGGCTTCTCGACAACCTAGTAACATTGGTCTGCAGTTGAATTTAGGTCCAACTTTTACAATAGCTTCTTCCAATAAGCTAGCAAGTTCTCTCCTAAGTGCACAATCTCAAGCAGGTAAAATTGGTGGAAATTTTGAAATTGGTTTAGCACATTACAACATGAAATCTCCAAAATATTCTTTCGGGAGAATTGTTGATTATTTTGATTATGGTCTTGGTTTTAAGTATTTTAGAGGAGAGGAAAAAACAACAATTTCTTTAGTTGATGCCACTGGAAGGGAAACCGGTGAAAAAGCTGATGGTTTAGGGAAAATGGCAAATGGTTACATTGGCGCACGTTTTTCTGTTCACAAGCTAATATACATAAAAAAAACTCCCTTGTATTTAGATAATTATTTGGGTGCCAACGCAGATTATTTGTTTCTGGAAAAAGATCGAACTTACAGTAACATGAATCCTACGAACCAGTATTTTTCAAAATCTTTGGCTGTAAATTTACATTATGGTTTGGGGCTTGGAATTAGACTAAAAAAAGGAAGTTATTTAATGCCAGGAGTTTATGTTCCGATTCTCGCTCTTGAAGAATTTGGAAAGGAATCAATTCACTGGTTTTCAAGCAGGTATTACCCGTTGACTTGTCAAATTAAATGGACTTACCTCCTAAATAAACGCCGAAGTAAAACTAGTTGTACTACAAATGGTAGTGACGAAGACAAGAAAAAGAATCAAGAATTTATGCAAAACAAATAGAGCCTAATGGGTAATCAAGCGTAATGAATAAAACGCATTACCTTAAAGCATAAATTTGTCAATAATAGTTTTGGATTCGCATTGCGTTCAATTCCATAATGCGCATCGTTAAAATATTCCATAAAATCAAAAATATTGTTTCCAGTGATGAAACGCGCAAATTTTTCTAGGAAATCATTTTCTTCAGCAGAAATTTTTGTTAGTTGATTCTCAGTATAATTTTTCAACATGCTTTGTCTGAACATGTGAATGGCATATTTGATGAATATTTTTTGCTTTTCCTTTCCAATTCCGCCAACTTTTTCTGACCAATCTATCATTTGGATTACGTCTTTTTTGTAGCAAACACGCATTAATTCAATGAATAAATCACGGTTGAGGTTCTTTAATTCATTGTCTGAAATTAATTTATTTGCCTCGTTATAATTTCCTTCTGCCAAGGAAGCATAACTCATTGCTAAAGAAGTTTCTATCGAATGATCTTGACTTAATTTTTTTGCCAAAGATTCAACCTGAATGGAGGGAATGGTAAGAATTTGAGTTCTCGACAAAATCGTTTGAAGCATGTATTCTTGAGAATCAGCAAGTAAAATAAAAAGTGTATTGCGTGGCGGCTCTTCCAGTATCTTTAATAATTTATTTGCACAGGCTGGATTCATTTCCTCCGCCATCCAAATAATCATCACTTTTTGTTTTCCTTCAAATGACTTTAGACTTAATTTTTTGATGATTGCTAAACTTTCCTCACTTCCAATAATCGGTTTTCTTGATTTTTCTGGATCAATAACATTTGTCCAATCTTCCAAATTCAAATAAGGATTTTTCAAAACCGTACTTCTCCAAGAATCAATAAAATTATCACTTAATTTTCCGATTGCTTGTACTGCTGGAAAGGAAAAATGAACATCTGCATGCTCCATTTTATTCATTTTTTGACAAGTAGCACATTCATTACAACTGTCTTTGTCATTTCTGTTTTCACATAAAACATACTGAACAAAAGCCAAGGCAAGGGGCAAACCACCGTAACCAGTAGAGCCTAAGAATAATTGTGCATGACTAATTTTATCACTCTTAACTTCGTTGATTAAGTGCGCAATTAATGATTCTTGTCCAACAATATCTCTAAATAACATACGTAAAATTAAGAAAAATCTTCTTATTTGTTCCTAAATCTTGGGACAAAGTGCATCAATTTTTAAAATTAAATTTGCTCTCTTTTCCAAAATGGATTTTAAGTTTACTTTTGAAAGTTTTTTCTTGCTTTTGTAATCCTTAAAAACTTGAAACCACTTGTAGGTGAATAGTCCAAAAATTGGCAAGATAAAATAGTAGACCCAAGAAAAAGAGGCGTTTTTTATTAAAAAAGAATTCAAAAGCACCACTAAAATAATATTGTATACTGCCATTGCCAAAAAGCCTAACATCAGCTTCACGGAACTCCAAAACACTTTTCGTTTGAATGTCTTTTCAGCAAAACCTTTCACAAACTTGTAAGGAAGGTAAAAATGAATTAAACCCAAAGGTAAAAAAATGGCAAATAAGATTAATTTACTTAATTCTTTTCCTGATTTTAACACCTTATTTTCGCTAAATTCCGCAACAAATTTTTCCTCAATTTTCATTTTTTTGAGAATAGAAAAGTAACTTTCTAAGTCTTTTTTTAGGCTCAGTAATTCTTGATTTGAGTCTAAATCTTGTTCATTCATCCACGTAGCAAATTTCCTAGAATTTGCCCATCTTTCCTTAATTGGTGAAGCTGAATTTTTATTGTCCGGATCTAAGCCAAAACGTTTTAAGCTTGAAACATGTTGGTGAAAAAATACCCAATCCTTGTTTGCTACATGTGTTATTTGCTCTTTCAATAATTGTTCAATGGCCTTGGTAGAATCGTTAATTGCTTTAGAAGGATTAGTTTGATACAACTCCTTATAATCATTTAAACAAATTTTTTCAGAATTTGAGATTAAGACTTCACCACCCATTCTGCTTGGGTTTTCATAGTTTATCCCAACAGCTTGAAGGTAAATTTTCTTTTCCCAATTTAAACTTTCTAAGGCTCCAAAACCGATTCGTGCAGCCCCTTTTTTGATTGGTTTTAAACGTCGAATAAAAACATCATCAGTAAAACCTTCTCCAAAAATCATCAAATTTCTTCCGCCAGATAAAATACGATTACATTTTTTAAAAACCTCTTCATTTTTTGATTTTGTATCTTCTCCATCATGTTCTCTGTAAATTGGAAGCATGTGCACGGACCATAAAATTGGCTTGAGAAAAGGTTTAAATACATCTGAGCGGGTCATGAAAAACACAATTGGTCGCTGCAAAACAGAAATTACCAATGGGTCAAGAAATGAGGCAGGATGATTACACACAAAAATGGTTCTTGCAAAAAATCTTTTTTCAGGATTAACCAATTTTACCTTCGAAAAAAATATTCTGAAAGGATACTGTAAAATGATATTTAAAATAAGGTATAAAAAACGCATTTTAAAACTTTAGTGACAAAAAAAAGACTATTCGTAATGAATAGCCTTTCAAAATTAGCAATTTATTTTTACATTTTAGATAAATCTGGCATTTCTCTTGTAAATGCTGGAATACCTGTAACGTCCATTCCTGTGATTAATAAATGAATATCATGCGTTCCTTCATAAGTAACAACTGACTCTAAATTCGCCATGTGTCTCATGATTGAATATTCACTTGTGATACCCATTCCACCGTGAATTTGTCTCGCTTCACGAGCAATATTTAATGCTATTTCAACATTATTTCTTTTAGCCATAGAAATTTGAGCACTTGTTGCCTTTCCTTCATTTCTCAATTGACCTAAACGGAAAGTTAACAATTGTGCTTTCGTGATTTCAGTAATCATTTCAGCTAATTTTTTTTGAATCAATTGAAAAGAACCGATTGGAACACCAAATTGAGTTCTTTCTTTTGAATATCTAAGCGCTTGATCATAGCAATCCATAGCAGCACCTAAAGCACCCCAAGCAATTCCAAAACGAGCTGAATCTAAACATCCAAGTGGAGCACCTAAACCTGATTTAAGTGGTAAGATGTTTGTTTTTGGAACTTTTACGTTTACAAAAATTAACTCTCCAGTGGAAGAAGCTCTTAATGAAAGTTTACCGTGCATTTCTGGTGTAGAAAAACCTTCCATTCCACGTTCAACAATTAATCCGTGGATACGTCCTGTTTCATCTTTTGCCCAAACAACAGCGATGTCAGCAAAAGGAGCGTTAGAAATCCACATTTTGGCACCATTTAAAATAACATGGTCACCAGCATCTTTGAAATTAGAAATCATTCCACCAGGATTTGACCCATGATCTGGTTCTGTTAAACCAAAACACCCCATCATTTCTCCAGTAGCCAATTTCGGCAAATATTTTTGTTTTTGTTCCTCAGAACCGTATTTCCAAATTGGATACATTACCAAAGAACTTTGAACAGAAGCAGTTGAACGCAAACCTGAATCACAACGCTCTAATTCTTGCATAATCAAACCATAAGAAATTTGATCTAAACCTGGACCACCATATTCTTCAGGAATATAAGGACCAAATGCACCAATTTCTCCCAAACCTGCTAATAAGTGATTTGGAAAAGTCGCCTTCTCGTAATGCTCATCAATGATTGGAGAAACTTCTTTTTTTACCCATGCTCTTGCAGCGTCACGCACCAATTTGTGCTCATCTGATAATAAATCATCTAAATTGTAATAATCTGGATGTGTATATAAATCTGTTGCCATAAAGTTAATTTTCTTGTTTAAAGAGTGCAAAATTAACAAATAAAAAGTTATTTTGTTGAAAAAAACACAGAATTATATTTTGTTGCCGTTTTTTCAAAGATTAATTTGTAAATGACCAAAAAATAATGATAAATTTTTTAATTCATTAGTTAGGATGGAAAACCGAGTAATTGGACTTTTTTCTTGAGAAATAGATAATAATCATTCATATTTTCAGGTCACAATTTTTAGATCCAACATGCAATACAATTTAATTTTCACCAAAAAACACAAATCTAATTTTCAAAAACGTAAATTTGTAAACTTTTAAGGTAAAAAGATATAAAAGTTGATAAATCTTGATATAAATTCTATTCTAGCAAATCATTTAAATGAATTTTCATTTAGATTGTCTGCTGGTGAATTTAATTTTTTTGGAAATAATTCCTCCTCTCACATTCCTTTAGAATTAAGCACCAGAAATAATGAAGTCATGTGGATTGCTTTAAGTGGACTAATCTTATCTGTTATTTTTTTGGCGTTATCGCGATTTGGTTCTTCCAATTACATCGGAATATTTTCTAGAATACTTTTAAAAAACAATTCTATCAATAAGATTGTACAAGAGGAATTTTCTTTAAGTTCGCCCGGATCCATTTTATTGATTTTTAATTACATTATTTCTTCCACAACACTTTTATATCTTGCGTACCTGCATTATTACATTAAGGATGATTTGAATTTGTTTTACTTCCTACCAATTATTCCAATTTACTTTTTTCTTTGGCCACTTTTATGTTTTAATTTTTTATCATTCATTACGAATGAAAAGGCAGCTTTTAGCGAAAACAAAAAAAATGTTATTGTGCTCTCTCAAATAATGGGAGTGCTATTTTCCATTATATTATTGTTATGGGCATTTAATATAAAATGGTCTATTTATTTCATTTACAGCTTTTTATTTTTAATTTGTTTTTTCTGGCTCTACAAATTTTTACGTGGAGTTATTTTTTCATTTCAACATAATATATCTTGGTATTATATTATTTTGTACTTTTGCACCCTCGAAATTTTACCAATAATCTCAATTTATTTGTATTTATTGAGTAAATAGAAGAAAATATGTTTAATTTAATTTTTGAATTTTGAGTGTCAAAACAATTTTGGTTTCTCAACCTAAACCAGAGGGAGATAAATCACCATATTATGATTTAGCAGAAAAATACAAGCTTAAAATTGATTTTAGGCCATTTATTCATGTGGAAGGGATTGATGCTCAAGAGTTCAGAACTCAACGTGTAAACATTCCAGACCATACTGCAATTATTCTTACTTCAAAAAATGCAGTTGATCACTTTTTTAGAATTGCTGAAGAAGTACGTTTTACAGTTCCAGACGATATGAAGTATTTTTGTATCTCCGAAGCTGTTGCTCTATATCTTCAGAAATATGTTACCTACAGAAAAAGAAAAATTTTCTTTGGTAAACAAACAATTGAAGAACTTGTAGATACCATGAAAAAGCACAAAAATGAAAAGTTTTTATTGCCTTGTACTGATATTTTACGTGATAAAATTCCAGAAACACTTACCCAATTTAAAATAAATTTTACAAAAGCGATGTTGTACCGTACGGTGGCATCTGATTTAAGTGATTTGGAAGATGTTTATTACGATATGTTGGTGTTTTTTAGTCCTGGAGGAATAGAATCTTTGTTTAAAAACTTCCCTGACTTCAAACAAAACAATACCTTAATAGCTGCTTTTGGACCAACAACTGCCAATGCTGTTCTCAAAAACAATTTACGTTTAGATGTGCATGCACCTCAACCGAATGCTCCTTCTATGACGGCAGCAATTGAACTTTTTGTGAAAGAATCACTAAAAAAGAAAAAATAGTAGAAATTTTTTATACATAAAAGCGTGACTATTAACTAGTTGCGCTTTTTTTATGAATTTTTATTTTTTTGGATTATTTTATGTATTTCATTTTTATTTTTTGTTTAATTTTACGCTAACTATTCGTTTATAAAATGAGTGATTTAAAATCAAAATCAAAACAAAATTTTTCGGATGATTCAAAGAAAAAAATGACAATTTATTTCTGGATTATCGCGATGTTTCCTTTATTTTTCGTAGCTTGTCTATTGATTTTTCAATCTGAAGATGATTTGCCACCAGTTTCCATGTTGGATAATCCTCCAGAATTATTGGCATCCATTGTTTATGCGGATGACGGTGAAACTGAACTTGGTCGCTACTGGAAAGTAAATCGTACAAGTGTTGAATACAAAGCAATTTCTCCTTTTTTAACGGATGCATTGATCGCCACTGAAGATGAGCGTTTTCATTCGCACTCTGGTGTCGATGTAAAAGCCTTAGGTAGAGCAATCGTGAATGCTGGGGGCGCTGGTGGTGCTTCAACAATCACGCAACAACTTGCAAAACAATTATTTACACTTCAAATGCGCGATAGAATTGCCATTGCAAAAGCGAATGGGGAAGAAATCGAACAAAGTGGTAGAATTGGAAGACTTTTTTCCCGTATTGGAGAGAAAGCGAGAGAAAATATCATCGCAACTCGTTTAGAAGAAAGATATACCAAAGAGGAAATTATCACCATGTACTTAAATCAATTTGATTTCTTGTACAACGCAGTTGGAATAGCAAATGCAGCAAAAGTGTATTATAACAAAACTCCAAAAGATTTAGCGAAAGAAGAAGCTGCGATGTTGATTGGAATGTGTAAAAACCCATCACTTTTTAATCCTTACACCTTTAAAATCAAGGATTATCGTGCTTCAATTGCGAATAAAAAAGACATTAACATCAAAGATGTAACGGAAACTGAAATCAGAGAAGCAAGAGCAAATGACAGTACCCGTGCCTTGATGAGAAGAAATCAAGTTTTATACCAATGGCTAATAAATAGTGAAAACGAAAATGAGGCTTTGCGTGTAAAATTAACAAGAGAAGAATACGATAAATTAAAAAATAAACCCCTACTTACAGATTATCAAGTTGTTGACCATAAACGTGGAATGGCTCCGTATTTCAGAGAATCTTTACGTGGTGAAATTTCCAAATTATTTGCTGAAAGAAAACCTGATGGTTCGTTAAAATACAAACGTGAAGATGGTGCTCCTTGGGATATTTACCGAGATGGACTAAAGATTTACACCACAGTAAACGCAAACATGCAAGTGTACGCGGAGGAAGCCATGGAAGAACATTTGGAGGATTTACAACGTAAATTTGATAGAAATAATAGAGGTTTGAAAAATTATCCTTTTACCAATTCTATTTCCGGCGAAGAGGTTGAAAAAATCATGACAAGTGCAATGCATCGTTCTGACCGCTATAAAAGTTTAATTGAAGCAGGTTTGTCTGAAAGTGAAATCAGAAAAAACTTCAACGAACCAACCAATATGCGGGTGTTTACATGGAATGATCAAAGAGAAGTAGATACCGTGATGACTCCTTTCGATTCTATTCGCCATTACAAATCATTCTTGCAAGCAGGTTTACTTTCTATCGAACCAGCAACTGGATTTATCAAGGCTTGGGTTGGTGGAGCAAACATTGATCATTTTGCATATGACCATGTGAAATTAGGAAAACGTCAAGTTGGTTCAACGATAAAACCATTTGTTTACGGTGCCGGAATTGCTATGGGAGTTGTAAAACCTTGTACTCAAATTCCAGATATTGCTCATTGTGTTGATTTATTTGACCCCAGTGGAAATCCTGATGGAAGATGGTGTCCATCCAATTCCAGTGGAGGAATGTCAGGCGGAATGGTTTCCGTTCGAAGAGGACTTCAAATGTCGATGAATAATATTACCGTTGCGATTATGGCTAAAATGGGTGCAAAAGGTGGTCCACAAACCGTTGCGAAATTGATGAAAAGTTTAGATATCGATTTAAATGATAACGACATTGTACCAGCTATGTGTTTGGGTTCTATGGATTTGTCCTTGTATGAAATGGTTGGTGCACAAGCAACATTTGTTAACAAAGGAATTTTTAATAAACCAACTGCTATCTTGCGTATTGAAGACAGAAATGGAAAAGTGATTTACAGTGCAAAACCACAATCTCGTGAAGCAATCAATGAGCAAGTTGCTTATTCTGTGTTAAAAATGATGGAAGGTGTAGTAACTGGCGGTACAGGTGGACGTTTACGTTATGCTGCTGATTGGGGAGGTATTACTTATCCTACAGCTGGTAAAACAGGAACAACACAAAATAATTCAGATGGATGGTTTATCGGTTTAACACCAGATTTGGCAACAGGAGTATGGGTTGGTGCTGAAGATCGTGCAGTGAGATTTAGGTCAACTGATGAAGGTCAAGGTGCCAGAACAGCCATGCCGATTTATGGATATTTTATGAAAAAAGTCTATAAAGATGTAGGTTTAGCCGTTTCCACCACCAGTTTTGAGAAGCCAAAAGGGTTTGACGATAGCATGTTTTCTTGTTCGGGTTCTGATAATTACTTACCACCCGCTGATGATGAATCGCAGGGAGAAGACCTACCGGATGACCTTGATGAATTGTAAAAATTTAATCGCTTTTTGTGGAACCTTCAATCAAGGATGATAAACTTTATTTCGAAAACTTAGATGTTTTACGTTTTTTTGCGGCCATCATTGTTGTCATTGCACATGCTTATGAAGGTTGGCTAGGTTGGTATAGTAAACCGGGTTTTATGACTACTAATGGAGACAATAAAACCTTTTCGACTTTTGGCGAGCATTTACATATTGGTATTACAAACGGAGGTTTTGGTGTTGATGTTTTTTTCTTAATTAGTGGATTTTTAATCACGTATATTCTTTTAAAGGAAAAGGAACGATTTAGCAAAATCAATATTCCGAAATTTTTTATTCGCAGGGCATTTCGAATATGGCCAGCGTATTTTTTGGTGATAGCTATCGCACCTCTTTGTGTGAAATTGGTTTATTTTGGTGTACCTCACTACCTTCCAAATTTGTTATTTTACAACAATTTTCATACAATTGGAACAAAAATTTGGGAATATCCCTTCGCTCATCTATGGTCCATTTGTGTTGAAGAACATTTTTATTTGATTTGGCCTTTCGTAATTAGTTTTATCAATCTTAAACATTTGGGCAAGGTTTTTATTGCTTTTCTAGTGATCTCAATCCTCAGTAGAATCTATTTCTTCACCAATAATTACGATTATTTGCATTTGTATTTAAATACCATCAGTCGCATTGATGTATTAATTATGGGTTCACTTTACGCCTTGTATTATAACAAATATGGATTTACACTTCAAACTCCAAAACTATTAAGAATAGGAATTTATTTAGCATTCATAATTTCGTATTTTATTTTTCATATTTATGTTTATGAAACAGTTTGGAGTGCGGCATTCAAAAAATATTTCTATTGCGGAATTATCGGTTTTGCGATGATGAATTTTTTATTTAATCCATCGCCTCTTTTTCAAATTCCATTTAAAAAATTGTTCAATTACTTAGGCAAAATTTCCTATGGGATTTATTTGTTTAGCAATGTTCTTATTCCAATAATTATCGTAAGATTTATGCATAAATGGGAAACTGACAGTATAATAGTTTATTTTTTATTAAATTTCGTATTAACGATAGGTATATCTGCCCTTGTTTACGAACTATATGAAAAACAATTTTTAAAAATCAAAAAACACTTTGAAATAGTTAAAACCAGAAGAGAATGAATAAAGTAGTAAAAAATGCTCAAGAAGCAATTGTTGGAATTGAGGATGATATGACAATCATGTTAGGTGGTTTTGGTTTGTGCGGAATTCCTGAAAACTCAATCAATGAATTGGTAAAATCAGGTGTTAAAAATTTAACCTGCATTTCCAACAATGCAGGGGTTGATGATTTTGGTATTGGCTTACTGCTTAAAACACGTCAAGTAAAAAAAATGATTGCTTCTTATGTTGGTGAAAATGCTGAATTTGAAAGACAGTTATTAAGTGGTGAATTGGATGTTGAATTAATCCCGCAAGGAACTCTGGCAACACGTTGTATGGCAACTGGTTACGGAATGCCTGCAATTTTCACTCCCGCTGGAGTTGGTACAGAGGTGGCTGAAGGAAAAGAAACTCGTGAATTTGAAGGAAAGACCTACCTTATGGAAATGGCATTTAAAAGTGATTTTGCAATCGTGAAAGCTTGGAAAGGTGACACCCATGGAAATTTGATTTTCAGAGCCACATCAAGAAATTTTAATCCTTTGATGGCGATGGCTGGAAAAATTACTATTGCAGAAGTTGAAGAATTAGTTCCTGCTGGTGAATTGGATCCAGATATGATTCATACACCTGGAATTTATGTAAATAGAATTTTCCAAGGGGTGGATTATGAAAAACGAATTGAACAAATCACAATCACTAAAAAGTAAAAAATACGTATTATGTTAGATAAATATGGAATTGCTAAACGCATAGCGAAAGAATTGAAAGACGGATATTACGTAAATTTAGGAATCGGAATTCCAACATTAGTTGCAAATTATGTTCCCGAAGATGTGGAGGTTATCCTGCAATCCGAAAATGGATTATTAGGAATTGGTCCTTTTCCTTTTGAAGAAGATGTAGATGCTGATTTGATTAACGCAGGTAAACAGACAGTTACCACTACAAAAGGCTCTAGTTTTTTTGACAGTGCGATGAGTTTCGGGATGATCAGAAGTCAACGCGTAAATCTAACGGTTTTAGGTGCTATGGAAGTCTCTCAAAATGGTGATATTGCAAATTGGAAAATTCCTGGAAAAATGGTGAAAGGAATGGGAGGAGCGATGGACTTAGTAGCCTCAGCCGAAAATATTATTGTTGCCATGATGCATACTAATAAAGCGGGTGAATCAAAAATTTTAAAAGAATGTACTTTGCCTTTA